>NZ_DASXJS010000035.1:0-17719 GCF_036497245.1 Actinomycetospora sp.
GCGCGGCGGACGGCGGGGACGACGGCCGGGGTCCCGACGACGGCGGGGGTCCCGACGACGGAGGGGGCGTCCGGTCGGCGTCGTCGGCCGCGGCGACGGTGACCCCGAGCTCGCGGGCGCGTTCACGGGCCAACGGGGTGACGACGTCGCGCGGCCCGACCCGCAGCGTCGCAGCTCGCTTGGCCGCCGCCTCGACGTCGGCCGCCGACCACACCGTCATCGCGGTGCCTCCTGGCCCTTCATCTCCTCCAGGGCCGCGACGGCCGCGTCGCGCGCGGAAGCCACCTCGCTCTCGGTACCGGAGAGGAACATGCGGCCGAACCGCCCCACGGCCCGCAGCTCGATGACCGTGATCGCCGCGAACTTCTCGGCCTCGTTCGCGGCGACGGAGATGTAGGCGGCGGGCGCGACCTCCATGACGAACAGGCTCTGCCCCGGCAGCAGCATGCTGCCCTTGCGCCACTTGTTCAGCAGCTGCGCCTGGTACGGGTGGACGTTGGTGATGAACTGCGTCGAGGCGATCGCGGGCCGGATCCGGTCGGACTCCACCAGCCCGAGCTCGTCGAGGACGGCCTGACCGGACGCGAGGACCTCGGCCTGCTGCTCGGAGTGGATCTCCAGGAGGCCGTACTCGCGCTCGATGATCTGCAGCGCGGGGCGGACCCCGGCGGCCTTGAGCGCGATGTCGGCCGCGCGGAACACCTCGTTGCCCGGCGCCATCTCGATGTAGAGCTCGGCCATGCCGGCCAGCGGGACGTCGCCCGGGCTGGTGGCCGCGATGTGGGCGGCGCACTGCGGCTGCATCCGGTCGACGAAGGCGTAGGTGCGCAGGGTGGGAGCGTTCGCCGAGGTCACAATGATCGCCTTTCTCCGGGGCACGACTTCGCGATCCCGACCGGGGTGACGAGCAGGGCATGCGGATGGGTCACGACGGTCCGCTGCAGGTAGGACGCCAGCACGTCACCGGCGCGCGGGATCATCAGGGCGCCGCCCGCGAGGTGCAGCGGGAGCTCGTCGTCGGTGCCCGCGGTCATGGCGCGGACCGACTCCGCGATGCGGTGCAGGCCGGGGACGAGGATCGGCAGCGCGTCGGCCGGGCGCTCGCGCTTGACCCGCTCGGCCTCGTCGACCTCGATCCCGAGCGCGCCGGCGAGGATCAGGTCGAGGTGGTGCCCGCCTCCCGGTCGGTCGTCGAGGCGCACCAGCTCGCCGCCCCGGAACACCCCGATCCCGGTGGATCCGCCCCCCACGTCGACGACGACGCCGTCGGTGACCCCGAGGGTGCGCTGCGCGGCGCTGACCTCGTCGACGAGGGCCACCTCGTCGAACCCGGCGGTCTCGCAGACGTAGGTGCAGGCGCGGGCGTCCGCGACCGGGATGCACGGCGGGTAGGCGGTGGCGGCCCGTGACAGGTCCACGCCCAGCGCGTCCTGCGCCCGGGAACGCAGCTCACGGACGGTCGCGACGGCGCGGGCGAAGTCGACCACCACGCCGTCGTGCAGGGCACCCGAGGCCGCCGACTCGACCCACACCGGCCGGTCGCGGCCGTCGTCGTCGCGGTCGAGCACGACGAGCACACAGCTCGCGGTCCCCAGGTCGACGCCGACGCGGGGCCGGGCCGGCGGCGCGAGGACCGGGTCGTCGCGGCGGGCGGCGGCCTCGGCGAGCAGGGTGTGCACGGGACCCCCGGCGTCGTCCGGAGCCGCCGCCACCCCTAGACCTCGACGGTGTCGTAGACGCTGCGCCATGGCCGGACCTCGTGGGCGACTCGTTTGATGTTGATCAGGTGCAGGGGGGTGACGTTGTCCGAGCAGATCGACCCGCTCCAGGTGCCGGTGCCCAGCTGGAAGGAGGGGTCGACCTCGGTCGAGTAGCCCATGCCGCCGAACAGGGCAGGGGTGTTGACGACGATGCGTCCCGCCGGGAGTGCCGCGAACGGGGCGAGCTCGTCGGGATCGGCGGCGTGCACGGCGACGGTGTGGCCCTCGCCCCCGAGCGCCAGGATCTCGCGGCACCGGGCGAGCCCGGCCTGCGGGTCACGGGCGCGGTAGACCGACAGGACCGGGCCGAGGATCTCCCGGGACAGCGGGATCGCGGCGCCGACCGTGTCGAGCTCGGCGGCGAGTACCCGGGTGGCGTCCGGAACGGCGAACCCGGCCAGTTCCGCGAGCCGGCGGGCGCTCTGCCCGACCGGGGCGGGCCGCAGCCCACCCCGCTCGTCGAAGAGCACCGCGGTGAGGGCCTGCTGCTGCGCGGCGTCCATCCAGAACGCGCCGTGCTCGGCGAACGCGCCCAGGAAGGCGTCCGCGACGGCGTCGACGACGACCACCGACTGCTCGGCGACGCAGGCCGTCCCGTTGTCGAAGGACTTCGAGGTGATGATCATCTCCGCGACCTCGGCCGGGTCCGCCACGCTCGCCCCGACGTAGGCCGGGACGTTGCCCGCGCCGACGGCGATGGTGGGCTTGCCGCTGGAGTAGGCCGCGCGGACCATCCCCGGGCCGCCGGTCGCGAGGACCAGGGCGATCTCGTCGCGGCTCATCAGCTGGGCCGTGGCCGCGAGGGTGGGCGAATCGAGGCACGAGACCAGGCCCTCCGGCGCGCCCGCGGCCACCGCGGCCTCGGCCATGACCTCCGCGGCCCGCGCCGTGCAGCGCGCGGCCCGGGGGTGCGGGGCGAGCACCACGGCGTTGCCGGACGTCACCGCGGCGAGGCACTTGAACAGCGCCGTCGAGGTCGGGTTGGTGACCGGGATGATCCCGGCGATCACGCCCATCGGACTGCCGATCGCGGTGACGCGGGCGGCCTCGTCGGTCCACAGCACCCCGACCGCACGGCGCTCGAGCATCCAGCGCGCGACGAACCCGGTGTTGTACCGGTTCTTGTAGATCTTGTGCTCGTAGACGCCGTAGCCGGTCTCGTCGACGGCGAGGCGCGCGAGCTCCTCGGCGGCCTTCGTCCCGGTCCGCGCCATCGCCCGCACGTAGCCGTCGAGGGTCTCCTGGTCGGCCCCCTCGAGGCGGCGGGCGGCCTCCCGCGCCGCGCGGGCCTTCGCCCGGACGTCGGCCAGGCCCGCGAGGTCCGCGTCCCACGTCGCCGCCGGCCCCCGGCCCAGGGTCGCGGTCATCGCCTACGCCTTCGGGCGGGCGAGGATCGCGAGGATGCCCTCGGTCTCGTCGTGGGGGCGGGGGATGACGTGGACCGAGACCACCTCGCCCGCCCTCCCCGCCGCGACGGCGCCCGCGTCGGTCGCGGCCTTCACCGCGCCGACGTCGCCGCGGACCATCACCGTCACGAGGCCGCCTCCGATCTCGCGGTGGCCAAGCACCTGGACGTTCGCGGCCTTGACCATCGCGTCGGCGGCCTCGATGGCCCCGACGAGGCCCTTCGTCTCGATGAGCCCCAGCGCTCCGCGCATCGGGACCGCGCCATTGGTCGCCGCGCCGGTCGACGCCGTCGCCGTGGTTGTCATGTCGTCCTCCAGAGTCCTCGCCCGGCCTCACGCCGTGCGGTAGGTGACGGTCCCGTTGCGGATGACCGAGTCGGCGATCGCGACGACGGCCCGGTCAGTCGGCGTGGCGGCCCCGGCGGCCACGCGCGCCGCGCTCCCGGTGGTCATCAGCACGACGTCGCCTGCGCCGGCACCGACCAGGTCGACCGCGACGCACGTGACGCCGTCACCGCCGTCGTCGTCGGTGGCGTCCTGGACGAGCAGGAGCGACACGTTCTCGAAGCCGGGCGAGCGGACGGTCGCCACGACCTGGCCCAGCACTCGCCCGAGCTGCATCCGCCCTGCCTCCCGCCTCGTCGTGGGCGGACGAGGACCTGTGAGCCAGGTCTCGTCGTGTGGTGCGGACGGTAGGGCGGCGACGAGCGACGGGGCGCTATCCCGGACGGACAACGTCTCCCGGTTCCGCTGTCCGCAGGTGCACTGGTTCGGGCCGTCGGGGTCCCGGACCCTCATGGTGATCCGAGCCACATCCGCCGCGCTGGAGGAGATCCCGGTGATCCGCGACGAGGACGCGCAGTTCCACCCGCCGACCACCGACGACCCGTTGTGGGCCGAGACCAACTACTTCGGCCTCTACGCGGGCCAGGACACCGAGCGGCCGGTCAACATCGGCCTCTACGGGCTGTTCCGCAAGCCGATCGGGATGGTCGGGTCGACGGTCTCGATCAACTCCCGGCGGGTGCGCGAGCCGTGGGCGGCCGAGTACTGGGACGCCCAGAACATGCCCGCACCGGCCAGCCTGACCGACTACGAGCTGGCCAACGGCCTGCGGGTCGTCTGCTCGAAGCCCAACCAGGTCTGGGACGTCGACTACTCCGACCCGGCGGCAGGCGTCGAGATCCACTTCCGCTACACCGCGATCATGCCCGCCTACGACATCAACGACCCCGACCAGGACCCGCTCGCCGCGGACCGCGACATGGCCAAGACCTGGGGCCATGCCTACGCCGGGCACTTCGACCAGTCCGGGCACTACGAGGGCGAGGTGTCGGTGCGCGGGCGCACGCTGCCGATCGACTGCGTCGCGACGATGGACCACAGCTGGGGCGTGCGCGCGGAGCGCCAGTCGTCGCGGCTCTCGTGGATGCACGCCCACTTCGGCGAGGACCTCGTCGTGCACGGCCTGTTCGACTTCGACACCGCGAACGGGCCCGACGGCGAGTCGCCGCTACGGCTGACCCACGGCTACCTCGTCGAGGGCGGCGAGCTGCACGGCCTGTCGGGAGGGCACGGCGTGACGCGGCGCCGGGGGCTCTACCCGGAGCGGATCGACCTCGTCCTCAGCGCGGGCGACCGCACCGTCGCCGTCTCCGGGGAGGCGTTGACGACGTTCCCGTGGCAGTCGCAGCCCGGCGTCGTCGGGCACAACGTGCTGCTCCGGTGGGAGGCCGAGGGCCGGGTCGGGTTCGGCGAGTGCATGGACTTCATCGGGCTCGGCGAGCTCGGTGAGGTCTACAGCCGGCCATGACGGTGCCCGTGCGGGCCGTCGTCTTCGACCTCGACGGGACGCTGGTGCAGACCCGCCTCGCGTCGTGGGAGGTCTTCGCGCCGATCAGCCACCGGTTCGGGCTCGGGATCGACACCCCGGAGCAGTACTTCGAGCTCTTCCGCGGCAACATCTTCACCTCGATCCGGGAGCGTTGCACCGACGAGGAGCACGCCCGCGAGGCGACCGCCGAGTTCCTCACCGCCCTGCGCTCGCACTACGACCCGCCGCTCGTGCCGGGCATGCCCGCCGTCGTCCGCAGGCTGGCGTCCGGGTGCACGCTCGCGGTGATGTCCTCGAACGCGATGGAGGTGCTGCGCCGCGTCCTGGTCGACAACGGGCTCGCCTACTGCTTCGCCCACGTCTTCGGCGGCGACGTCGCCCCGGACAAGCGGACGGCGCTGCGGACCTTCCTCGCCGACGCGGGCAGCGGGTACGGCCGACGGTGCTCCGCCGACTACGACGAGGGCGGCGAGGCCACCCGCCCGGACGCGGGCACGACGGTGCTGGTGACCGACACCGCGGGCGACGTCCGGGACGCGGTCGAGGTCGGGGTGCGCGTCGTCGGGGTCAGCTGGGGCATGCACACCGCGGCCGACCTCATCGAGGCCGGCGCCGAGTTCGTCGCGCTGTGGCCGCAGGAGGTCCTCTCGCACCTGCTCGGCGACGAGGCCGCGCGCGAGCCGACCGGGGCGTGCGCGATCCCCGGGGTGACCGGGTCGGGGAGTGCGGAAGCGTGCTCGTGCGGGTGTTCCACCACCGATGTCAGGAAAGTCGCGTTCCAGACACTGGACGTCCGAGAATCGTCGTCGATCACAGAGTCGGCAGAGGCTCCCGGTGAGCGCCGACGGAGACGACGCCGGGAGGCCGCGGACGGGCTGACGCGCTCCCCCGCCGGGCCGACACGCGCGACGTCCCACGGCCACCACCCCGAGGCCGCCGACGAGCTGCTCGAGGCGATGCGCCGGATCTGCCGCGCCGGGTGAGGTCGCGGGCACGTCACCGGGCCAGGGCCGCGCGTCCCAGGCCGAGCAGCAACGGACGCACCTCGGGCAGGTCGACCGCGAACCGGCGGAACCCGAGCTCGTAGAGCCGCGCCGCGACGGCGTCGGCGACGGTGCCGCTCAGGCGCACCCCGACCGGGACCTCCGGATGGGCCCGCCCGGCCTCGCTCAGCACGGCCAACAGCGGTTCCACGACAGGATCGATGGCGTGGCGCGGGTCGGTCGAGAGCAGCCCCCGCGCGACGTAGTCGTCGAGCGGCGCGGCGGTGAGGAACTGCCGGGCCGGGATGCCGAACATCGCCGCCTGCAGCGCCCGGATCTCCAGCCAGACGACCGCGCTGAGCCCGACGAGCGCGTCGGCGCCCAGCACCGCGCGGGGGCTGGTGAGGTAGGTGCCCATCCCGGGCGCCGCCCCGTCGGCCGGCCCGTCGATCGCGTGCAGCGCCCGGACCTCGGCGGGGTCGGAGACGTGCCGGATCGCGAGCCGCATCCGGCCGCCGTACCCGGCGTCCGCCGCGGCGAGCGCGAGCCCTTCGCGCTGGGCGGCGATCAGGGCCGGCACCCCGAGCGGCAGGGCGAGCTCGGGATGGCGGGTCGTCACCGCGGTCTGCTGGAGGAGCTCGCGGGCCTCGTCGGCCAGCAGGTCGATCGCGCGCACGTCGACGTCGTGGTCCCCGGCCGCGGCCAGCAGGCCCGAGACCTGGCGGGCGATCGCGCGGCGGACCTCGTCGAGCGCGGTCCCCGCCCCGACCCCGTCCCACCCCTTCTCCAGCAGGGTCTCGACGAGGTGGTTGAGGTCGCCGGACGCGGCGAGCACGTCGTCGACCGCGGTGACGACGCCGGTGGCGCCCGCGGCCCGGGCGGCGACGACGTCGGCCGGGACGGTCACGCGCGCGAGGACCTCGCAGCCCGCGGCGTCGGCGGCCGCGCGGAGCAGCGCGTCCATCGCGTCGTTGGCGGCGGCGGGCGTCGTCGTGGGCAAGGTCCCGGTGACGAGCTCACCCGAGGCTCCGTCGAGCGAGACCGGGTCGCCCTCGGCGAGGGTCCGCTCCCCCACCCGGACGGTGCGCGCCGCCGCGTCGATCTCGAGCGCCCCCGCCCCGACGACGCAGGCGGTGCCCAGGGCCCGCGCGACGACCGCCGCGTGGCTGGTCGAGCCGCCCGTGGACGTCACGATCCCCTCGGCGGCGATCATCCCGTGGAGGTCCGCGGGGCTGGTCACCGAGCGCGCGAGGATGACCGCGGCGCCGGCCTCGGCGCGCTCCTGGGCACGATCGGGGTCGAGGACCAGTTCTCCGCACACCTGCCCGGGGCAGGCCCCGATGCCCGTCACGACTACCCGCCCCGCGGCCCGGGCCGCGGCGAGGGCCGTGTCGTCGAACCCGGGGCGCTGCGCCGCCCGCAGCTGGTCGCCGGTGACCAGGGACAGGGCCCGGGCCGGGGTCGCGGTCCTGTCGTGGAGCAGGTCGGCGGCGATGCGCACCGCCGCCTCCGGGGTGCGTTTCGCGCTGCGGACCTGCAGGAAGTAGAGGACGCCGTGCTCCACGGTGAACTCGACGTCGAGCACGTCGCCGTGGCGGGCCTCGAGCTCCCCGCACGTCCGCTCCAGCTCCGCGAGCAGCGGCGGGGGCAGAGCGCCGGAGACGGGGTCCGGCGTGCGGACCCCGGCGACGACGTCCTCGCCCTGGCTGTGCGCGAGGTACTCCCCGTAGAGGCCGGGCTCCCCGGTGACCGGGTTGCGGGTGAAGACGACGCCCGAGCCGGACGCGTCGTCCAGGTTGCCGAAGACCATGGACTGCACGACGACGGCCGTGCCCATGTCGTGCGGGATGCCGTGGTGCTCCCGGTAGGTGCGCGCCCGGCGGGTGTTCCAGGAGCGGAAGACGGCCTCGACGGCGTGGCGGAGCTGGTCCTCCGGTGCCGCGGGCACGCTCTCGCCGAGCTCGTCGGCGAGCGCGGCCTCGGCGGCGGCCCAGACCCCGTCGAAGGCCGCCGCCGGGTCGTCGCCGGGGGCGGTGCCGGTCACGAGCGTGTCGACGGCGTCGCGGTCGTCCAGCGCCCCGAGCACGATCTCGGAGTACATCGCGTGGAACCGCGCAACGAGGTCGGCCATGAACCGGGTGTCGCCGGAGCGCACCGCGAGCGCGACCGCGGCGTCGCGGGAGAGTCCGAGGTTGAGGACGGTGTCCATCATCCCGGGCATCGAGACCGGGGCGCCGGAGCGCACCGAGAGCAGCAGCGGTTCGGGACCGGCCCCGAAGGTCTTGCCCGTCGCCGCCTCGATCCCGCCCACCCGGGCCCGGATCTCCTCGACGAGGCCGTCCGGCAGCGTCCGCTGCTCCAGGTAGACGTGGCAGGCGCCGGTGGTGATGACACAGCCCGGCGGGACGCGCAGGCCGTCGCGCGTCATCCGGACCAGTCCGGCGCCCTTGCCGCCGAGGCTCTCGACGTCGGCGGGCCCCTCATCGGTGAACGCCCGCGTCCAGCCGGGTCCGCTCACTCGGCCCGCTCCCGGCCCAGCGTGCGCAGCAGGTCCTCGTGGAACTCGAACCAGACGGTGTGGATCGAGTCCCGGGTCGGCGAGGAGACGAGGTCGTGGTCACCGGCGTCGATGCCCTCGAGGGCGGCGCCGAACCGGGTCGCGTAGGTGGCGAACCGGGGGTCGTGGCCGGCGAGCGCGTCGATCAGTCCGTCCAGCCGGCCGACGAGGCGTTCCAGTCTGCTGATCACCTTCTCGTCGTACTCGGCGTCGGTGTGGTCGTTGGCGACCTTCCGACCGCCGACCTCGACCTGCTGCCAGGAGGACATCGTCGTCAGGAGCTGGGTGTTGGTGGACTCGAACTTCCCGACGAGGGCCAGGACGTCCTCGTCGGCGCGGACCGGGGCGTAGAGCTCCGCCGCGGTGGCGTCGAGGGCGGGGACGGCATCGTCGGTCGGCAGCGCGGCACCACCGGCGACGACGACCAGCCCGGTGCCGGACAGCGTCTCGAGGCGACCCGCGACGTCGTCCTCCGGCAGCCCGGTGACCGCGGAGATCGCCGAGGCGCCGGCCATCTTCTTGAGGGCGAGCACGTTGAGCACGTCGTAGTCGGGCTTGGCCAGGGTCGTGGTGGTCATGCGATGTGCCTCCTCCGGTCGGCTCGTGAGCACCAAGTGCGGCGATCACCGCACTTGGTGCTCACGAGCGCGAAGCGCACCTACAGGACCCGGTATTTCGAGCGGGTCGGGCTCACCCCGTCCGGGAACGGGAGGTAGCCGGCGCCCGAGAAAATCTTGCTGGGCACCGTCTCCTGCGCGAATCCGCGCTTGGTGATGTCGTAGTAGTAGTTCGCGACCCGCTGGTCGATCTCCCACAGGTCGTAGTCCCGACAGGCCTTCTCGTACGTCCCGGCCTTGCGCATGTGCGGGAGGATCATGTCGATGTAGTACACGTACTGTCCGTTCCAGATGAGGTCGCGCCGGCACATCTTCGACGTCTTCGTGTACAGCTTCAGCGTCGCCTGCTGCACCCGGCCGAGGTGGTCACCGAGGTCGGAGATCGGGATGTTGTAGACCTCGCCCATCGGCGTGTCCCACTTCTCGCGGGCGAAGACCGCGCCCCCGACCACGGCCTGCAGGTAGTTCTTGGGCCGCGTGAACGTCGTGGAGATGTCGTTGACCCGGATCTCCTCCAGGTTCATGATCTCCGGGTCGAGGGTCAGTGCGAGCGTGTAGACGTGCGGCAGCTTGGCGTCCTCGCAGACGTCGCTCCAGTGGAAGACCTCCTCGTTCACGAAGAGGTCCCGCAGGATCAGCAGCTTGCCGTCGGGGAGCTCGTAGGGCCCGGTGTCGCCGAGCCCGAGCCGGCAGTCGTAGTGGTCGAGGAACGCGAGCAGCTCGGCCGCCGCGTTGAACTGGGTGAACGCACCGTGCCGTGGGCTGTCGGGCTCGAGCGGCTCGACCTGGTTGACGATCGACTCGAGGAAGTCCTGATCGTGGATCCGGCAGCGGTAGCGGTCCTGCGAATTGAGGATGTAGCCGTCCTGGCGCTTGCCCCACAGCACGCGCTGCATGAATTTGAGGATCTCGTTGGATTCCTCGACGTACTCGTCGGGCTTGATCACCTCGAGGGCCAGCAGGCCACAGCGGCCCATGCCGAAGCCGACGGCGCCGATGCACCAGTCGTGCACCGCGTTGACCTTGGTACCGATCTCGCGGCGGGCCGACGCGCCGATGTCCATGATCCCCTGGGCACCACCGACGGCCTCGGTGGTCATGGCCATGATCTCCGGCCACCGGTAGAACTCGTGCATGAAGGCCAGGATCTCGTACTCCTGGCGGGGGATCATGCCCGAGACGCCCTCGGTGGCCCGCATGACGAGCACGTCCCAGATGTTCCAGGCGAGGTAGTTGTTGAGGTCGTTCAACTCGTCGATCGTGAAGCGGTCACGGAGGACGTCCTCCTTCGTGACCTTCTCCAGGACGCCGCTCTTCGCCCGGGACTTCATCATCTTGTCGCCGAGGATCCCGTCGGTGACGGGGTCCATCCCGACGAAGTTGCCGGTGTAGGTGAGGTCCTGGAAGCGCAGCCCGTCGTCGGACTGCTCGTAGCGCTGGCGGAACCTGGCGCGCTTGCCCTCGGTGGTCGTCATCCTGTGCGTTCCTCCTGGCTGGTGATGGTCGGCTGCCGACGTACCGCTAGATCGCGACCACCCGGCCGACCTCGTCGTCGGTGCAGTCCAACCGGACCTGCTTGCCGTCGAGCTCGCGCGCGATCTCCTCGAAGTGCGATTCGTCGGTCGACCCCACGACGTACCGCGACTCGCTGCCCGTCAGGTGCGCCGTCATCACGCACGGCGTCTGGAACTCGCGCGAGAGGATGCCGAGGTGCGACTCCGGCGCGCCGGACATCGTGATCACGCCGATCGCGCCCATCGAGAGCGCGGGCGCGAGGAAGGTCGTCGTCCCGCCGCGTACGAGCAGGATGTGCTCGGCGAGCTTGCCGGACTGGATCAGGGCGATCACGTCGCCGGGAACGCCCAGGTACTTCACCGTCCCCGTCGGGGACTTCTTCGTGTCGAAGACGTTGTAGCCCTCGGCGAGGACGTCGGCCATGGAGTTCCTCCTCGAACGATCCCGGAGTGCGGACGAGCCCGGCCCGTCCGTGCGCCGCCCCGGTGCCTCCGCGTTGCCCACGTCACAGTGCCCTGGATCACTTTCCGGGCCGATGGCGAGCGTGGATAAAAGAGTCCGGCGGGCTTGTCCAGACCAGATAGGCCCCCGGGGCGCGGCGTGACCCCGCTCCCGCCCGGTTGTCGATCGCGGCGAGGCCACGCAGGATCGGGTGCCGTGATCCCCCTCGACGTCGGCCGCCTGCTCACGCGGCGCCGCCACGTCGACCTCCGGCGGGTCACCTCGATCGCCTGTCGTCCCTGACCTCGTCCCTGCCCGACGTCGTCAGAAGGACCCCGCCACCATGGCCACCCCCACGATCACGCCTGCCCGCACGACGGCAGGCACACCCGGCGGCGGCACCCCGCCGCTGACCGCCCACTGGTTCCTGCCCACCTACGGCGACTCCCGCGGCCTCGTCGGCGGCGGCCACGGCATGGCCGCCGCCGCGGCGGGCACGCCGCGCGAGGCGTCGCTGGGCTATCTCGCCCAGATCACCCGCGCCGCCGAGACGCTCGGGTTCGAGGGAGCGCTGACCCCGACCGGCGCCTGGTGCGAGGACGCCTGGCTGACGACGGCGATGCTGGCCGCCGAGAGCGAGCGGCTGAAGTTCCTCGTCGCGTTCCGGCCCGGCGGGGTGTCCCCGACCCTCGCCGCCCAGATGGGCGCCACCTTCCAGCGGCACTCGGGCGGCCGGCTGCTCGTCAACGTCGTCACCGGCGGCGAGCCCACCGAGCAGCGCGCCTACGGGGACTTCCTCGGCAAGGACGAGCGCTACACCCGCACCGGCGAGTTCCTCGACGTCGTGCGGCGGCTGTGGGCGGGCGAGGAGGTCACGCTCGACGGCGAGCAGGTCCACGTCGAGGGCGCGCAGCTGCAGCGGGTCCCCGACCCGGTCCCACCGGTCTACTTCGGCGGTTCCTCCCCCGCCGCGGGCGACGTGGCCGCCCGGCACGTCGACGTCTACCTCACCTGGGGCGAGCCGCCCGCGCAGGTCGCCGAGAAGATCGAGTGGATCCGGGGCCTGGCCGCCGCCCAGGGGCGCGAGGTGCGGTTCGGCATCCGGCTGCACGTGATCACGCGGGACACGGCCGACGCCGCCTGGGCGCAGGCCGAGGAGCTGCTACGTGGCGTCCCGGCGGAGATGATCGATCAGGTCCAGGCCGGCCTGTCGCGCAGCGAGTCGGTGGGTCAGCAGCGGATGCGCGCTCTGCATTCCGGAGGCTCGGCCACCGCCGCCGACCTCGAGGTCTCCCCCAACCTGTGGGCGGGCGTCGGGCTGGTGCGCGGCGGCGCGGGCACGGCCCTCGTCGGGAGCCACAGCGAGGTCGCCGACCGCATCGCCGAGTACCACGCGCTGGGCATCACCGAGTTCGTGCTGTCCGGCCACCCGCACCTCGAGGAGGCCTACTGGGTCGGCGAGGGCCCGCTGGCCGAGCTCGGGCGGCGCGGCCTGTGGACCCCGGCCGCCGGGTCGGAGGCTGCGCGCGCGGCCAGCGCGCCCGCGTCCTCCGTGCCGTTCGCGGTCACCGGTGCCGCGCGGTGAGCGCCACCCTCGAGACCACCGCGTCACCGTCCGGGAGCCGCCGCGAGGCCCGCACCGTCCTCGCCGCGTCGCTCATCGGCACGACCATCGAGTGGTACGACTTCTTCCTGTTCGCGACGGCCGCGGGCATCGTCTTCCCGACGCTCTTCTACGGCAAGGGCGACCCCACCGTCGCGACGCTGCTCTCGTTCGCGACCTTCGCCGTCGGGTTCGTCGCCCGCCCGCTCGGCGGGCTGCTCTTCGGGCACATCGGTGACCGCGTCGGCCGTCGTCGCACCCTCGTCGTCACGATGGCGCTGACCGGGCTGTCGACGGCGGCGATCGGCCTGCTCCCCACCTACGCGGCGATCGGGGTGGCCGCCCCGGTGCTGCTGGTGGTGCTGCGCGTCGTGCAGGGCGTGGCGATCGGCGGCGAGTGGGGCGGCGCGGTGCTCATGGCCGTCGAGTACGCCCCACCCGGACGACGGGGTCTGTACGGCTCGACCCCGCAGATCGGGCTCGGGCTGGGACTCGCCCTCGGGACCGGCGCGTTCGCGCTGCTCGGCTCCCTGATGGACGACGCCGCGTTCGCCGCGTACGGCTGGCGGATCGCGTTCCTGGCCAGCGTGGTGCTCGTCGTCATCGGGTTCGTGGTGCGCCTGGCGGTGCTCGAGACGCCCGCCTTCCGCCGGATGCAGGACGCCGCGGAGGTGTCGCGGGTGCCCGCGGCCGACGTCGTCCGGGACCCGGTCTCACGACGCAACCTCGGTTGGGGCCTGCTCGCCCGTTGGGCCGAGGGGGCCTCGTTCAACACCTGGGGCGTCTTCGTCCTGACCTACACCGTCGGGACGCTCGCGCTGCCCCGCACGGAGATGCTCGTCGCCGTGACGGTCGCGGCCGTCGTCAGCGCCGTCGTCATGCCGTTCGCCGGCGCCTGGTCGGACCGGATCGGGCGCGGGCGGGTCTTCGCGGTCGGGTGCGTGATCCTCGCGGTCGGGGTGTTCCCGGCGTTCGCGCTGCTCGGCGGTGGCGTCCTCGCCGCGGGCGTGGCGCTCGTGCTGATGCTCGGCGTCTCGTACGGGATCACGAGCGGGGCGGAGTCGACGTTGTTCGCCGAGCTCTTCCCGACGCGGACCCGCTACACGGGCATGTCCCTGGTCTTCCAGGGCGGCGGGATCTACGCGTCGGGCCTGACGCCGCTGATCCTCACCTCGCTGCTGGCCCTCGGCGGGGGCGAGCCCTGGTACGCGGCGGGTTACCTGTTCGTGGCCGCGGTCGTCAGCACCTGGGCGGCGCTGCGGGCACGGCCCCTGGAGCACCTCTGACCGGGTGAGTCAGGAGCGCATGACCACGGCGCCCGACGTCGTCCGGACCTCGAGGCCCGAGACGCGGTCGGTGGGCAGGTCCGTCGAGGCCGCGACCTTGACGTCCTGGCCCGGCGGCGGGCTCCAGCTCGCGATCTGCTCGGAGCGGCCGTCGGAGCCCTGGACGACGAGCACGTATGTCGTCCGGGGCGCGTCCGGCGTCGGGGGCAGGTGCGGCGCGCCGCGGTAGAGGCAGGTCAGGGCCACCTGGGTGCCCCAGGGCCGGGCGGTGAGACCGGCCAGGCCGGACGACTCGGAGCCGGCGACGGCGGGCAGCACGACCTCCCGAGCCTGGCCCGCGGCGACCGTGCCGGAGGGACCGGAGGTCCCCGACGTCGACCAGGCCGTCACCCCCGCTCCCGTCGCGAGGGCGAGCACGACGGCGAAGGCGGCGGCGAGCAGGGCGACCCGACGGCGGCGGCGCACGCGGTGCACCGTCCCGGCGAGGAGGTCGGGCGGCGGCGCGGGGTCGACGCCGTGGGCGGGGGCCTCGGCCCGCGAGAGCAGACCCGGCAGTCCCGCCATCGCCGCCAGCTCGCGGGTGCACGACGGGCACTCCTGCAGGTGCGCCTCGAACACGTCCCGCTCGGCGGGGTCGAGCGCGCCGAGGACGTAGACGCCGACGTCGAAGCGGTGCGGGCAGCTCACGACGCGACCCCCATCTCCTCCAGCGCGAGGCGCAGCGCCCGCAGCGCGTAGTGCACCCGGGACTTGACCGTGCCCGGCGGGATGTTGAGCACCGAGGCGGCCTCGCCGACGCTACGGCCGCGGTAGTAGCACTCCACCAGCACCGTGCGGTGCTCCAGCGAGAGCCGGTCGAGGGCCGCCGCGACGGTCCAGGACTGCACCGCGGCGTCCGCGTGGTCGCCGACGGTGTGATCGCCCGGCGTCGTGCCGGACCTGACGCCCGCCGGGTCGTCGGAGAGCAGTTCCGGGCGCGCCGACCGGGCCCGCCACTCGTCGATGAGCACGTTCCGCAGTGTGCGCAGCAGCCACGGCCGGGGATCGCCGCGGCTGGGGTCGAGGGCGGCGGGGTGGCGCCACGCGCGGAGCAGGGTCTCCTGGACCGCGTCCTGCGCCCGGCCGCGGTCGGAGGTGGTCCGCAGCGCGACCGCCCACAGCGCGGCCCCGTGCTGCTCGTGCACCATGCGGATCAGCTCCGCGTCGCCCGGCTCGCGCCCCACCAGTCCCACGCCGTGTCCTTCGTCCCCGGAGGGCCCTGACCCCCGTTCCGACCTCAGCGTCGCACGGCGCGGGTGAACGACCAGGCCGTGATCCAGGCGATGCCCACGGTGAGCACCAGCGCGCCCGGCACGTGGATGGCGAGGTTCGTGTGCTCGCCGTAGTAGGCCTGCACGAAGCTCAGCACGAAGACGACGGCGGCCAGCACCGCGGGCCACCAGGGTCCCCCGTGCGCCCGGCCGAAGAGGACCGCGGCGACGGTGAGCAGGCCCGTCACCACGTGCAGCACGATCGCGCCGGTCGCGTGCAGCCCCACGAGGGGTCCACCACGGGGCAGGATCTGCCCGGCGGTGATGTACTGGCAGACCAGGGTGAGCAGTGAGAACACCGCCGTCACCTGCACCGCGCGCAGGAGCGCCACGGCGGAACCCGTCGGTCGGGCGCCGTCGATCGTGCTCGCGGACGTCGTGCTGTGGGTCATCGGCTCGTCCTCTGCTCGGGGTCCCTGCCCGGGAACACGGAGCGGGCGGCCGAACGGTTCAACGCCGACCGCACCGTCTCGCCGAGCGACCCGCGGCGCGGCAGGATCGGGCCCGACCACGAGCGAGGGAGGCCGGCGTGACCGGACGGGTGACGAGCGATCTGCTGCTGGTGGGCAGCCTGCCGACGCCGTCGGCCGAGGAGGGGTTCCGGGCCGGCGCCGGGTTCGTCGGGGACCTCGTCCCGGCGCTGCCCGACGGCGAGGCCGGGCCGCTGGGGGCCTGGGTCGGCTTCGACCGGACGCACCTGCTGGAGCCGCACCCGGACCTCCGGGTGCTGGAGCCGACGGGGTCGCCCACCGGCCGCGCGCGGCACGCCTACGAGACCGCGCGGCTGACCGTCCGCGACGGCGTCGAGTCGCTGCGGTTCGACGCCTGGCCGCGGGTCCCGGTGATGTTGGAGTCGTACGCGCTGTTCCGCCGGTTGCGCTCGGAGGGCGTGATCGCCGCCGACCAGCGGTTCCAGGTGAACTTCCCGTTCCCCTCGAGCGTGTTCACCGGCGCCTTCAAGGACCACTACGCCCACGACTGGTCGATCGTCGGGCCGGCGCTGGAGGACCTCACGCGACGCTCGATCGACGAGGTCCTCGCGACGATCCCCGCGCACGACCTCGCGCTGCAGTTCGACCTCGCCTACGAGGTGCTCGACAACGAACAGGTACTCGGCTGGACCGAGGGCGGCGTCGCGGGCGCGTGGGACCGGTTCGGCGGGCCGTGGTCACGGCTGGCCCCGCACGTCCCCGAGGACGTCCTGCTCGGCCTGCACCTCTGTTACGGCACGTTCCCCGAGTGGCCGATGTTCGAGGCGCGCGACATGGGGCTGCTCGTCCGGATGGCGAACCACGCCCGCGCGCACGCCGGCCGTCCGCTCGACTGGCTGCACCTCGCCGGGCCCCGCTACCTGCGCAGTGAGGACGAGGCGTTCTTCGCCCCGCTGGCGGGCCTGCACGTGCCCGACACCCGGGTCTTCCTCGGGATCGTGCTCCCGCTCGACGGCGAGGAGGGGCTGCGCCGCAGGCACGCCACGGCGTCGCGGTATCTCCACGACTTCGGCGTGGCGATGTACTGCGGCTTCGGCCGCCGGCCCGGCCAGGACCCGGCGGAGACGCTGCGCGAGCACGCCGCCGTCGTGCGGGGTGGCCTCAGCCGGAGGCACCCAGCGCGCTGACGATGCGCGTCTCCGCGTCGGCGAGGTAGTCGGCGACCTCCTGGGCGGCCCGCTCCAGCTCGCCGCGCTCGACGAGCGTCGCCACGGCGTCGTTGCGCTCCAGGTACGGCTCGTGGAAGTCGCGGTGGGTGCCCATGCGGTGGAAGGCGAGCCGCATCTCGGCGAGCAGCAGATCCATCTGCTGGTCGAGCCGGGTGCTGCCCGCGAGCCCGACGAGCGCGCGGTGGAAGTGCTGGTTGGCGTCGGCGACCCCGTTCCAGTCCTCGTCCGCCGCGGCGGCCCGACCCTCCTCGACGGCGGCGCGGACCCGCGCGACCGCGGCCTCGTCCCGGGCGCGCTCCCCGTCCCGGACGGCGGCGGGCTCGACGATGCGCCGCGACCGGTAGACGTCGTGCACGTCGGCCACGCCCGGCGTCGTCACGAACACCCCGCGGTGGGCCTCGCGCACCAGGATCCGTTCGGCGACGAGCTGGCTGAAGGCCTCGCGCAGGGTGTTCCGGGAGACCCGCATGGCCTCGCAGAACGACTGCTCCCCCAGCCGCACACCCGGCAACAGGCGGCCTTCGACGACCTGCTCGCGCAGCGCGTCGGCGACCCGCTCCGCCGTCGACGACGTCTGCGCGACGCGCGCGGTCGACAGCGCTTCCAGGGCGGCGCGGGCGGCCTGGTCCGGGTCGGCGGCGACGGTCACGCCGATCAGCCTACCGACCCGCGTCCTCATGCCGGATCGTTGAACGATGGCGTCGGCGCCCTCTACTAGGATGTGACCGCCGTCATGCCGACCGAGGA
>NZ_DASXJS010000036.1:0-3772 GCF_036497245.1 Actinomycetospora sp.
TCGTCGTCGGGTGCACGACGCCGGTGCATGACCCCGCGCACCCGGCGCCCGTATCGACCGAAGGGGCCCCTCGCTCAGAACGCGGGCGAACGGGCTATGCGGAGCGGCTCACGACGGGGCTGGTGTTGATCGCGGGCACCGTCACCTGCAGTCGGTGCGCGGTGACCTGCCAGAAGCGGCGCGTGGGGTCGACCAGTCGCCACGACTCCGCCGCGTCGTGCACCTCGTCCTGGGACAGCCCCTCCCGCGGCACGACGGCGACGGGGGACTGGGGGCGGGGCCCCGGCAGCCAGCGGCGGCGCGGGGCGTCGGCGCGGTCCGGCGTCGGCCGGTTTCCCAGCGCGGCCGCGAGCGCCGCCCAGGCGTCGACGGCGCTCCCGTGCACGCTGACCGTCGTCGGGCCGTCACCGTCCCCGAGCAGCACGGTGTAGGCGCTGACCGCGTCGTACGTCACGGACTTCCTCCTCGCGTGCCCCGCCGATCGGAGCTCGTCCTGCCCTGCGTCCAGCTCAAGACAACGGCCCCGCACCCCCCGCGCCCAGCGGACACGCGGGGGCCCGCGCCGAACTGAACCGATTCCGCGCCGGGTGGTGCGACCGATCGTGGTCTCACTCGACGAGACGTACCACTGGTCGATCCCGTTCCGAGAGCCCGATCACCGCGGCGTCCGTCCGGCGCGACGGGCGGGGGGAGAACCCCACCCCGGTCCGGGGGTCGGCCCCGGCGGTCGGGGGGTCCGCTCCATCGTGGGACAGGGGCTCTGACCAGCAATCTTCTCGGTGTCACCAGGGAGCACGACGACACCGAGGAGGTCCGACATCATGCTCACCAGCTTCGCCACCACCCCCCGGACGATCACCCCGACGGTGTCCGTCGTCATCCCGACCTTCAACGAGGCCGGCAACGTCGACGAGCTGCTCCGTCGCCTCGCCGAGGCCCTGCCCGCCGGTGCGGAGGTCGTCGTCGTCGACGACTCGACCGACGACACCGCCGACCGCGCCCGGGCCGCCGCCCTCGTCGTCCCCTTCACCCTCACGGTGATCCACCGCGACGAGCCGGCAGGCGGGCTCGGCGGCGCGGTCGTCGAAGGGCTGCGCGCCGCGCAGGCCGACTGGGCCGTCGTCATGGACGGCGACCTCCAGCACCCGCCGGCCGTCGTCGCCGAGCTGCTCGCCGCGGGCCCGGGCCACGACGTCGTCGTCGCCACCCGCTACGCCCAGGGCGGCGACGGGTCGGGCCTGGGCTCGCCGTACCGCCACGCGGTCTCGCGGGGCTCCAAGGCCCTCGCGGCCCGCCTGCTCGGCGGCGCGGTGGCGCAGATGAGCGACCCGCTCTCCGGCTTCTTCGCGGTGCGCCGCGCCGCCCTCGACCTCGACGCCGTCGACCCGATCGGCTACAAGATCCTCCTCGAGCTGGTCGTCCGCTCCGGGCTCGAGCGCATCGCGGAGGTGCCGTTCACCTTCGGCGTCCGCCACGCGGAGGAGTCGAAGTCGACCGCCCGCGAGGGGATGCGCTTCCTCCAGCACCTCCGGACCCTGCGCCGGGCCCAGCGGGTCGTGGCCCCGACCACCGCCCCGATCCGCCTCGACGACCACCGTCGGGCCCGCGAGAACCGCTCGCCCCGACTCGAGGTCCTCATCGTCACCAGCGAGGCCCCGCCGATCGTCTCCGGCATCTCGCGGTGCGTCGACCGGCTCACGGTCGGCCTGCGCGAGCGCGGGCACCGCGTGGACGTGCTCTCCTCGGTCCAGATGCCGCGACTCATGCTCGGCGAGTACCGCTTCTCGCCGCTCGTCGCGTACTGGCGGCAGATCGGGAAGATGCTCGAGGGCTACGACGTGGTCAACCTCCACGGGCCGGTGCCGACCATGAGCGACGTCGTGCTCCTGCTCGCCGGCGCCCGCCGCGGTACCCCGATCCTCTACACCCACCACAGCGCGCTGGCCGTGCGCGGCGCGGAGACGCTGTCGCGGGTCTACAACCGCCTCCACCGCATCCTGTCCGGCCGCGCCGACCGCATCCTGACCACCTCCGAGCACTACGCCGAGGAGGAGCGCCGCGCAGGCGGCCCCGCGGTCGAGGTCGTGCCGTGGGGGGTCGACGTCCGGCCCCAGCCGCTGCGCCCCGTCGTCGACGGTGCCCCGCTGCGCGTGCTGTTCGTCGGCCAGATGCGTCCGTACAAGGGCCTCGAGTGGCTGATCCCGGCCGTCGCCGGCCGTCCCGGGCTCGAGCTCACCCTCATCGGTGACGGAGCGCATCGGGCGGAGTACGAAGCATTGGCCGGTTCGGCTGACAATGTCTTGTTCACGGGCCGGGTCTCGGACGAAGATTTGCACCGTGCGTATGACACGCACGACGTGGTCGTCCTTCCGTCTGTCACCCAGGCGGAGGCATTCGGTCTCGTCGTGCTCGAGGGAATGGCCGCCGGGTGCGTCCCGGTCGTCTCGAACCTGCCCGGGGTCCGCGACCTCGTGGCCGACACCGGCCTCGTCGTCGGGACCCGGGACGTCGACGCCCTCGCCGCCGCGCTGGACGGCCTCGCCGCCGACCGGTCGCGCCTCGTCTCCCTGGGCCGCAAGGCCCGCCGCCGCGCCGAGAGCCTCAGCTGGGACACCTGCGTCGAGCGCTACGAGTCGGCCATGATCGCCACCGTCGCCGACCGCGGCCGCGTCCTCCCCGCCGCCCGGACCACCGTCCCGGCCGCCGTCAGTGCCTCCGCCGCCGGTGCCCCCGCCGCGACCGTCACCCGGGTGGGCTGAGCCATGACACTCCTCGACCGTGCCGGCTCCACCACGGTGACCCGCGACGTCTGGCGGGAGGTCCTCGCGGCCGACCAGGACGCCGTCGTCACCCAGAGCCCGGAATGGATGGACTGCCTCGCCACCCGCGGCTACAGCGACGCGAGCAGGCTCTACTCCCTGCGCGACGGACGCCGGCTGGTCCTCCCGCTCGCCGCCCGACGGCGGGCGGGGGTGACCCTGTCCGAGGAGTCCTGGCCCTACGGGTGGGGCTACGGCGGCGCACTCGTCGAAGGCGGGGACCTCACCGTCGCCGACGCCCGGATGGTCCTCGACGACCTGCGGGAGCGGCCCGCGGTGCTGCGCTCGGTGGTGCCGATGCCGCTGCGGGGGAAGGTCTGGGACGAGGCCGCGTCGGGAGGGCGGGGAGGACGTGGGCTGGCCCGCGTGCCCTACACCTCGCAGGTCGTGGACCTCGGGGTCGGCTGGGACCAGCTGTGGGAGAAGGGCTTCAAGCGCCAGGCGCGCAACTCCGTCCGCAAGGCCGAGAAGTTCGCGCTCGACGTGCGCCGCGAGGACGGCACGACGGCGACCGGGCCGGACGGGCGGGGGCTCGACGTGTTCCGCGACCTCTACGCCCAGTCGATCGAGCGCTGGGCCGCCCAGCGCGGACAGCCGCTCCCGGTGGCCCGCCGGCTCGCCGCCCGCCGCGACCGTCCCGGCCAGGTCGCCGCCGCGGCCGCCGCGCTGGGAGAGAAGTGCGTGGTGTGGTCGGTGCTGCGCGACGGCGAGCCGGTGGCGGTGAACGTCGTCCTGCAGGACGGGGCTCATTCCATCGGCTGGATGTGCGCGATGGACACCACCGGCATCGCCCGCGAGACGCTCGCGACCTACCTGCTGCACTCCCTGGCCATCCAGGACGCCTGCGAGCACGGCATCCGCTGGTTCCACATGGGGGAGTCCGACGCCGGGTCGGGGCCGGAGCACTTCAAGCGCTACTTCGGCGCCGTGCCCGTCGAGTACGCGGCGCTGCG
>NZ_DASXJS010000037.1:0-15185 GCF_036497245.1 Actinomycetospora sp.
TCGACCGGCGCCGTGGCGTCCCGGGAGACCAGCTGGACCTGGACGGGCATGGTCACCCCGACCGCGCGGTGGTTGACGACCCAGCCCTGGTCCATCGCGGTCTCGAGCCCCAGCAGGTCGGTCCAGAAGGGGGTGTCGGCCGCGGGCTCGGCGACGGGCAGGTTGGCGACGACGCGCCGGACCGGTGTGCTGCTCATGGCCGCGCAGCCTGCCCGGCGTCCGGCGCGCCCGTCTTGAACGGATCCGTCGCGCCGGCCGACCGATGCGGCCCGCTCCTTGTCGCGGCCTTCCCCCCGCTGGCGCGTCTTGTCGTTGTGAATCACAACGACAAGAGCGTCGGCCGGACGCCGGAACCCGCGACAGGGCGCGTCAGGCCGCGTTCGGGGGCTCGGATCGGGACCCGACGGGGCCACCGGAGGACGGCTCAGCGCATCGGCGCCCTCAGCGAACCGGGGCGAGGACCGGGGCGCCGGGGAGGGACTGCGCCCGCCGCATCGTCATGAGCCCCTGCACCCCGAGGCTGACCGCGATGAACAGCAGCACGCTCGAGGAGTTCACCGCGTTCGCCGACGGCGCGACCGCGCCCGCCAGCACGTCGAGCCCGATGTGGATCCCGATCCCGACGATCCACAGCGCCGCCGTCAGCGCGTGGCCCTGGGTGTAGACGGCACTGTCGCGGACCCACAGCCTGACGGTCGCGGCCCGGATCAGCCCCAGCGCCGCACCGATCACCAGGCCGGTGACCAGCAACGTCCAACCGACCACCGACACCGGGTGCGCCGAGGCCGACGACACGATCTCGACGAGGCCGACGACCCCGAGGATCCCCGCGATCCGCAGCCGCCGGGCCGTGAACTGCCGCACCCGCAGCTGGTTGTAGAGGATCCAGCCCAACACCGCGATCCCGACGATCACCTGCAGCGGCCCGCTCATCGAGTCGTCCTCCCCGTGCTCCGTGGGCCCTGCGGCCCGGATGTGGACCAGCGTCGTCGGGGGCACGACGGCGGGCGTCCACCCGCGGGTGGAGACGGGGTGGAGGACGGGTGTGCGACGGCGGATGGGGGTCCAGACTCGTCGGCGTGACGGTGCAGACCGACCCGACGGGGGTCGCGACGGGAGCCGGGCCCGGGCCCCGGCCCGAGCCGGCCCCGCGCCCCGCCCTGCGGACCGCCGGGGTCCCCGAGGCCCGGATCGACTCGAGGATGACCGCTCTGGCCCGCGCCGGCCGCCCGGTGCTGTGGCTGGCGGTGGCCGCCGGGACCGTCTGGCCGCTCACCCCGACCGCGATCGCCGCGGGACTCGTCGCCCTCGCCGGCGCGATCTGCGCGGTCATCGCGATGCGGGACCCGCGCATCCCCTCGCCCACCGCCGACGGCGAGCGGTGGCGGACGTTCATGCTGTCGCTCTGCACGCTGCTCGGGATGGTCGCGACCGTCCTGGAGCCCCGGGGCGCCGGCTACGTCTGCGCGCTGGTCGCCGGTGCGCTGATCGGCCGGATCGTCATCGACGCCCGGGTCGTCTGGTGGTTCGCCGGGGCGGCCGGCGTCGGGATCGGCGCGACGCTCGCGTACGCCACCGGGTCCTCCTGGCTGTTCCTCGTCGCGCTCGCGGTGCCCGCCCTCGCGTCGCGCTCCCTCGACCGGGCCCGGCTGCACCGCGAGCACGTCCGGGTCCTGGCCCTGCTCGCCGAGCGGGACGCACTGCGCGAGGTCGAGCTGGCGGCAGCGGCGGGCCAGGAGCGCGCCCGCATCGCCCGCGATCTGCACGACGTGCTCGCGCACACCCTGTCCGGCCTCTCCCTGCACCTGCAGGGGATCCGGGCGGTGGCGACGAAACGGCTCGGCCCCGAGGACCCGGTGATCGGCGCGGTCGACCAGGCCGCCGACCTCGCCCGTAGCGGGCTCGCCGAGGCGAAGGAGGCCGTCGCGGCACTGCGCGAGGACTCCCCCGCGTCCGCGCCCCGCGCCGCCGACCTCACCGCGCTGGCCGAGGAGCACGGCGCCGACCTGTCCGTCTCGGGGGATCTCGACGGCCTCCCCCCGCGGGTCCGGGAGACGGTGTTCGCGACCGTCCGTGAGGCGCTCACCAACGCGGGCAGGCACGCGCCCGGCGCGCCGGTGACCATCTCGGTCGCCGTGGGCGACGCGGTCGAGGTGCGGGTGACCGACGACGGGGCGGGTTCCGGGTCGGGGGCCGGGCCCGGCGCGGGTCCCGCCGCCGGAGCACAGGCCCGGGGCGACGTCGGCGGCGGGAAGGGGCTGGTCGGGCTGCGCGAGCGGGCCGCCCTGGTGGGCGGCGCCCTCGACGCGGGGCCGCGCGGGGAACGGGGCTGGCGCGTGACCCTGCACGTCCCCCTGTCGGCGTGCCGTGTCTCCCCGGCGGGGCCCGGTCGCCTGGGCGGGGCATCCGGCAGGCTGACGCCGTGACCCCTCCGAGCGGTAGGAGCCCGGTGCGCGTGGTGCTCGCCGACGACCAGGCCGTCGTGCGGGACGGCCTCGCCATGCTGCTCTCGGCCGCCGACGACCTCGAGGTCGTCGCGACCGCGGCCGACGGGACGCGTGCGGTGGAGGTCGTGCTCGCCGAGCGCCCCGACGTCGCGCTCGTGGATCTCCGGATGCCCGGACTCGACGGCGCCGAGGTGACCGCGACCGTCCGCGGCGACGCCCCGGAGGTCCGGGTGCTGATCCTGACCACCTACGCCGACGACGACGCCGTGCTCCCGGCCCTGCGCGCAGGCGCCGCCGGGTACCTCACCAAGGACACGACGGGCGAGGCGCTGCTCGCCGCGATCCGGACGGTCGCCGCGGGCGGGTCGGTGCTCGACGCGGCGGTGCAGCGACGTCTCGTCGACCTCGCCGGCTCCCCCGCCGCGCCGACCTCGCGGCCGGCCCCGGAGCCCGAACTGCCCGAGGGGCTCACCGCCCGCGAGGTCGACGTGCTCCGTCTCGTCGCCCAGGGCCTGTCGAACCAGCAGACCGCGTCACGGCTCGTCGTCAGCGAGGCGACCGTGAAGACCCACGTGAACCACCTGATCTCCAAGCTCGGCGTCGACAGCAGGCCCGCCCTGGTGGCCTGGGCGTGGCGCAACGGCGTGGCCCGGGCCGGGTGAGCGGCCCGGTCAGAGCCCCAGGGTCTTCCCGATGATGTCGCGCTGGATCTCGCTGGTGCCGCCGTACACCGTGGAGACGACCGACTGGCGCAGCAGCCGCTCCATCCCGTACTCGGTGGCGTAGCCGTAGCCGCCGAGCATCTGCATGCCCTCCAGCGAGAGGTGCTTGGCGAGCTCGGTGGCCTTGAGCTTGGCCATCGACGCCTCCTTGGGGAACAGCGCCGTCGGGTTCGCGTCGATCGTGTGCGCGGTGTCGTGCACGAGGAGCTTCGTGGCGGCCAGCTCGGTGGCGTTGTCGGCGATCCGGTGGCGCATGGCCTGGAAGCTGCCGACCGGGCGCCCGAACTGCTCGCGCTCCTTGACGTAGGCCAGCGTGTCGTCGAAGGCGCGACGCCCGAGGCCGAGCATGAGGCCCGCGAGGATCATCCGCTCCAGGTTCAGGCCGGCCATGAGCTGGCGCCAGCCCTGCCCCTCGGTCCCGACGACGGCGTCGGCGGGCAGGTGGCAGTTCGTGAAGTAGAGGTCGTTGACCTCCTTGCCGCCCATCGTCTCGATCCCGTGGATCTCGAGACCCTCGACGTCGGTGGGGACGACGAGCATGGTCAGCCCGTCGTGCTTGCCGCCCTCGGTGGAGGTGCGGGCGACGAGCAGGATGTGCGAGGCGATGTGGGCGTTCGAGCACCACGTCTTCTGGCCGTCGACGACCCAGCCGTCCTCGGTCTTCGTCGCCTTGCAGGTCAGGCCGCCGACGTCGGAGCCCGCGCCCGGCTCGGACATGGAGATCGCCAGGGTGTCGCCGCGGCACACGCCGCCGAGCAGCTCCTGCTTCTGCGCCTCGGAGCCGAACTTCTTGATCGCCTCGGCGGTGATGATCGTCGTGCCGAAGCCGCCGATCGGCGCCTGCTGGTACGCGGTCTCCTCGAGGAAGACGAGCAGGTCGGTCATCGAGCCGTCGGCGCCCCCGTAGGCCTCCGGCAGCGCGATGCCGAGCCAGCCGAGCCCGGCCATCTTGCGGTAGATCTCGTCGCTGTGCGGGCCGTCCGCGGTGAGGCGGTCGCGCGCGGCCTTGTCGGGGATCTCGCGGCGGGCGAACTCGCCGATCGCGGCGGCGAGGGCGTCCTGCTCCTCGGTGAGCGTGACGGGCATGGGGGCTCCTCAGCGGTAGGTGGTCAGCGGTCGGGCGGTTCAGGCGGTCGGTGCCTTCTCGGCGAAGAAACCGATGGCGTCGAGGTGGGCGAGCAGCAGGTCGCGCCCGTCGAGGACGTGGCGGGCCATGGCCTCGCGCGCGGCGTCGGCGTCGGCCCCGGCCAGGGCGTCGAGCAGCTCGGCGTGCGAGCGCCGGGTCGCGGCGCGCCACGCGGCGCTCGCGGTGTAGAAGCGCGGCGGCAGGTAGCGCTCGGCGCAGCCCGCGAGCCAGGCGAGCTTGCGTGAGGAGGCGGTGCGGTTCACCGCGGCGTGGAACTCGTGCTCGGCGTGGGCGAGCGCGAGGCCGTGGTCGGACGCGTCGGCTCCGGACGGACCGACGGGCGCAGCCGCTCTCACGAGACCGCCGGGCGCGTCGGGTCCGGCGCGATCGCCGTCGCGGGCCTCACACACCTCGGCGAGCCGCGCCACCTCGGCGTCGTGCTCGCGCAGCGCCGCCAGGTCGGCCGGGCCCGCCGCGGCGGCCGCGCGGGCCGCGAGCTCGCCCGTGAGGTGGGCCTGCGCCGCGAAGAGGTCCCCGACGTCGCCCCGGGCCATCGGCGCGACCACGTACCCGCGTCGCGGCAGCGCCCGCACCATGTCGTCCGCGCGCAGCGACTGCAGTGCCTCGCGGACCGGCGTCTGGCTCACCCCGAACTCCTCGCCGAGGCGGTCCACGCGCAGGAACGTCCCGGGCGTCAGCTCCCCGGAGAGGATCCGATCGCGCAGCAGGAGGGCCACCCGGTCCGGCAGCGCCAGGGCCTCCCCGAGCGCCTGCGGACCGCGCCCGGTTCCCGACGACGCGACCATGGCGCCACCATATCCTATCGAATATAGGATCAGCAGGATCGTGCGTCGCCCGGACCCGACGCCCTAGGGAGAGCACCGTGCCGACCGACCCGAGCACCACCGTCCGCCCGCGGCACGCGGCGGACACGGTGAGCGGCGCCGTGCTCCTCGGCGCGACCGCCAACGTGATCATGCAGCTGGCCCGGCCCGGCGTCGGGCACGGCGTCGTCGAGAGCCGGGTCGACCGCGGCAACCTCATGATCCATCCGCTGCACCGGCTCCGGACCACGAGCACCTATCTGTCGGTGACCATGCTCGGCGACCCCCGGGACGTGCGCGACTACCGCCGGGCCGTCGGGCGCTCGCACGCCCAGGTGCGCTCGACGCCGTCGAGCCCGGTCGCCTACGACGCGTTCGACCGCGAGCTGCAGATGTGGGTCGCGGCCTGCCTGGTCCGCGCGTTCGAGGACACGTGGGCGCTGCTCGAAGGCCGCCCCGGGCAGTGGCTGCCCGACGACGTCTACCTGCAGTGCGCGAGCCTCGGTACCGGTCTCCAGGTCCGCCCCGAGCAGTGGCCCGCGGACCGGGCGGCCTTCGAGCGCTGGTGGGACGCCGAGCTCGAGCACGTCCACCTCGACGACACCGTGCACGCCTACCTCTGGCGCCTGGTGCGCCAGGAGTTCCTCCCCGCTCCACTGCGCCGCGCCACCGGCCGCGCGAGCGCGTTCTTCACCGCCGGATTCCTGCCCGAGCCGTTCCGTTCGATGATGGGGTTCACCTGGTCCGACGCCGACCAAGGGCGGTTCGAGACCACGATGCGACGGCTCGGCGCGGTGCTGCGTCGGGCGCCGACCCCGGTCCGGTCGCTGCCCTACAACGCCTTTCTCACCGACATGCGCGTGCGGCGCCGTCTCGGCATGCCGCTGGTCTGAGGCGGGGCCACGGTGGGGCGCGTCGGGCGTCGCCCTGGCCCGCGCCGCCAACGACCGGCTCGCGGCCGCCGTGGCCGAGCACCCCGACCGCTTCGGCGCCGTCGGTGAGGCGGGCTTCGTCGGCGCCATGGTGTTCGGCCAGACCCACGGGCGCTTCCTCGACGACCCCGAGTTCGCCCCCGTGCTCGCCACCTGCGCGGAGCTCGGCGTGCCCCTCTACCTCCACCCCGCGCCGCCGCCACCCGCCGTCGCCGACGTCTACTTCGGGCGCCTGCCCGAGGGTGCCGGCGCCACGCTCGCGACGGCGGGCTGGGGCTGGCACGCCGAGACCGGCATGCACGTGCTGCGCCTCGCCGTCGCCGGGACGTTCGACGCGCACCCCGATCTGACGATCGTCGTCGGGCACATGGGCGAGAACCTGCCGTTCTCCCTCGCCCGGGCCGACGAGCGCCTGACCCCGAGCAGCGTGGGCGGTCGTGCGGTGTGGCGGACGGACCTCGACCAGGTCCTGATCACCACCGCCGGCTACACCCCGGACCCCCGCTGGCCTGCGCGCTCGCGACGTTCGACCCCGAGCGGATCCTCTTCTCCGTGGACCACCCGTTCGCCGACTCGCAGGTCGCGACGAGCTTCCTGCGTGACGCCGCGCTCGAGGACGCCGACCGGGAGCGCATCGCCTCCGGGAACGCGGAGGAGCTGCTCGGCATCTGACGCACCGGCGGGTCAGCGACCGACCGGCTCCGGGGTGCACCTGCGGCACGCGCGGCGCTGCTCGTCCAGGTCGCGGCCGTCCGCCCACACCCGCACGACCTCGATCCCGGGTGCGCGACGGTTCCGGGGGACCCCGGGGTGCCGGTGGTGGTGCACGGTTCCCTCGCGCGTGGCCCGGCGGAGCGCGACGGCCGCCCGGCGCACCCGCTCCGCGGTGCCGGGCAGCAGCCAGGAGGCCTGAACCGGCGAGAGCTGGGCCGGGACGACGACGGCGGCTGCGGGCTCCCGCGGCGTCCTCGGGGTCGGCGCGCCGAGCGCGGTCTCGAGGTCGGCGTTCAGGTCGGTCACGTGGGGGGTGGGGGCCGGGGAGAGATCACGCGAGACGGTCACGTGCCCGGCTACGGCGCTCCGGTGGGCCCGCTTGAGCCCCACGATCCGCGGTCCGGCGCCGCCGTCGGCGCAACCCGCTCCCCCGACAGCCGATCATGCTCACGGCCTGCGTCACGCCTCGTGGTCCCGCCCCGACGCCGCGCCCGGTCGCGCGGTGACCCGTCGTCCGCGCGGCGATCGTCCGGACCCGAACGGCGGAGCCTCCCGCCCGGACTCCGCCGCGGAGCGCGACCGGTCGACGCGCCGAGGGACCACCCGAAGGCGTGAACCCGACGAGGCCCGGACCCAGGATCGGAGCCCTACAACGTCTGGCCGCCGTCGACCGTGATCGTCTGCCCGGTGATGGCCCGCGAGGTCACGAGCCCGACGACGGCGGCCGCGACGTCCTCGACGGTCGTCTCCCGGCCGACGATCGCGTTCGCGGCGAGCGCCCGGCCCTGCTCCTCCTTGCCCGCCCACCAGCGGGTGAGCACGAGGCCCGGCCAGACCTCGTTGACCCGCGCCGGCGCCAGGGCGTTCGCGAGTGCCCGGGTGAGCCCGGAGAGTGCGGCCTTGGACACCACGTAGGGCACCGACGAGCCCCGGCCGGACGACACCGACGCACTGCCGACGTTGATCACGCACCCGTCGTCGGCCGCCCGGAGGTCCGGTGCGGCCGCGCGGGCGCAGTGCCAAGCGGAGAGCGTGTTCAGCCGGAACAACCGCTCGAAGACCTCGTCGCCCGCCGCCTCGAGGTCGTCCAGGGCGATGTGCTCGGTGCCGCCCGCGTTGTTGACCAGGATCGAGACCGGCCCGAGCGATTCACGGACGGCCGCCATCAGGGCCCGCACCGCGTCGTCGTCGGTGACGTCGGCCGGGAACGCGTCCGCGGTCCCTCCCTCGCCCCGGATGGCCTCGACGGTGCGCGCGGCGTCGTCCGCGGAGCGGCTGTACACCACCGCGACCGGATGCCCGAGACGCGCCAGCGCCTCCGCGATCGCCCGCCCGATACCGGTACCGCCACCCGTCACCACGGCCGTCATGAGGTCCTCCTCGGATCGTCGTCGACTCCGCCGGTGATGATGGTCGCGTGCCCGCACGACCTGAATCCACCGGCTCCGGTACCACTGCGCCCGAGGCCACCCCCGCCGTCGCCATCCGCGCGATCCAGCCCGACGACGTGCCTGCGGTGGTGCGCTTCGTCCACGAGCTCGCCGACTACGAGCGCGAGCCGGAGTCCTGCCTGCTGACCGCCGACCAGTTGCACGCCGCGCTGTTCGAGGAGCACCCGTCGGTGTTCGGGCACGTCGCGGAGGTCGACGGTGCCCTGGCCGGGACGGCGCTGTGGTTCGTGACGTTCTCGACCTGGACCGGCGCGCACGGCATGCACCTCGAGGATCTCTACGTGTCGCCGTCGCACCGTCGGTTCGGGCTCGCCCGGTCACTGCTCGCCCGCCTCGCCGCCGTGTGCGTCGAGCGCGGGTGGGCCCGGATGGAGTGGGCGGTGCTCGACTGGAACACCCCTGCGCTCGACTTCTACGCCACGCTGGCATCGGCCCCGCAGGACGGCTGGACCACGCACCGCGTCGACGGCGCGTCGCTGGACGATCTGGCGGCCCTCGACCGCTGACCGGCGGCTCGGCTCAGGTCGGCGGGCCGCTCTCGCGCGCGAAGACGACGGTGTTGTCGCGGTAGGACCGCACGATCGCGTCGAACGATCCGCTGCAGGTGATCAGGCGCAGCTCCGGACCCGCGGTGCCGGAGTAGACCTCGCCGGACGGGAACGTGTCCTTGGAGAACGAGCGGGTGGCGTAGACCGTGAAGGGCACCGTGCGCCCGTCCTCGCGGGTCACCGCCACGGTGTCCCCCGGGGCCAGCGCGCCCAGCCGGAAGAACACCGACGGCCCGTTCTCCGCCGAGTCGATGTGGCCGATGATCACTGAAGGGCCCTGCCGGCCGGGGGTGACCGAGTAGCGGTACCACGCGGCGGAATCGTAGAGCGGGCCCTTGGCGGGGACCTCCATCGTCCGGTCCGGGTTCAGCCCGACCGACCCCACGCGAGAATCGACGCCGATCTTGCCGATCACGATGCGCGCCGGCGGCGACGGCGGCGGACCGACCGGGGTCGTCGGCCCCGGGGGCGTCTGCGTGACGGGGGGCGGAGCGGGCAGCGCGCCCGCGTCGTGCTCGGCGGGCGCGCTCTGCTGGAGGAACAACGCCGCCGCGATCGCGCCGATCCCGACCGCGGCGAGCAGGCCCGCGATCAGCAGCAGCAGCCGACGCCGGGGCCGGGGCGAGGCGGGCGACGGGCGCTCCGGGCTTGCTGGGGAGTCGTCGGAGGGTTCGTCCGGTACCGGACGATCCGCGGTCGGCTCAGGCGTTTCCGGCGGTTCCGGCGGGGGCGGGTCGGACGGCGCCGACGCGTGGGCGTCGGCGCCGTCCGGAGTCGTTCCCAGTCGTCAGTCCTGCGTGCGACGACGACGGGTCGCCACGACCGCGATGCCACCGGCCGCCACGAGGGCGACACCGCCGAGACCGAACAGCTCGCCGTGCTCGACGCCCGAGGTGCTGCCGGCGCCGGTCTGCACGCCGCCGGACGGCGTCTGGCTCGGCGCACCACCGGTGCCGCCGGAACCGGAACCGCCGCTGCCCGAGCCCGAGCCCGAGCCGCTGCCCGAACCGCCGGAGCCCTCGGTCCCGGCCGCTCCGCCTGCGGCGCCGCCCTGGCCCGCGGCACCACCGGCCGCACCGCCCTCGGCACCGCCGGCCGCGGCACCGCCCGCGGCCGCCCCGCCTGCTGCGGCCCCGCCGGCGGCACCACCCTCGGCACCGGGCTGACCAGGCGCGGGCTGACCGGGCGCCGGCTGGCCCGGCTGCCCGGGAGCACCCGGGATGCTCGGCAGGTTCGACGGCAGCGCCGTCGGGACCCCCGACGGCACGTTCTGCGGCAACTGCGGCGTGCCACCGGAGCACGCCCCCAGCGCGCCGATCGAGAGCGCGGCGGCTGCGACAGCCAGGCCGGCGCGGGTCATGGTCACTCGCGTCATGAGTCCTCCCCGTATCTCGTTCTGATGACGAGCTCGGCGGGGTTCATACCCGATGCACGAGATCTCACACAGCACGCACGCCGCTTGTACGCAAGCGGGTGCGGAGTTCTCTCATCCGTTCCTCAGCGTTCGTCCGCGGGCTCCGGTACGTCATCACCGGACGGGACGGATCAGGACGGATCGGGCAGCTTCTCGCCGGCCTCGACGGCGGCGTCGAGGACGTTCTCGGCCGGCGGCAGCGGGCAGGTCGCGTACGCGGTGAAGGCGCAGGGCAGGTTCACGGTGCGGTTGAGATCGACCACGAGCGAACCGTCCGCCGCCGGATCGTCCGTCCGCAGGATGCGCCCGCCGCCGTAGGTGCTCGCGCCACTCGTGGCGTCGCGGAAGTGCAGCGACAGTCCGCCGTCCTTGCCCGCGAGGGCGACCAGGCGGTACTCGCGGCCCCCGAGGTCGATCGTGACGGTCCCCACCGCCGTCGGGAAGTGCTGCAGTCCGTCGACGACGGCGCCGACCGTGATCCGCTCCGGTGCCGGGTAGGCCTCGAACCGCCCGGTGACGACCCACTGCGGGTCGACCGGGAACGTCGGGACCCCGGTGAACCCGGTGCGGGTGGTGGCCCGCGGATCGCGGACCCGCAGCGCGTAGGAGTCGGTGCGGCGGGCGAGCTCGACCACCCGCTCCCCCACGGTGACCAGGACGCCCGGCGCCCCGTCGACGGGCCGCACCGTGGCCGTGCCGTCGACACGCTCGCCACCGACCTCGATCCCGTCCGCGTCCGACGCGACGATCTCCACGCTGCCGTCGCCCGGCGCGCACCAGGTCCCCGGCAGGTCGGCCACGGCCCGCGGGGTCACGTCGAGCCATTCGAGGGCGGTGAGCGCCAGCCAGCCGTGCGGCTCGCGCAGGGTCGCCTCGCGAGCGTCGTGCCAGCGCTGCCAGTCGGCGAGCAGCGTCGCCGTGTCGTCGGTGACGGTCATCGCGTCCTCCGGATCTCAGGTCCCGACGGGGTCGGGTCCTGACGGTGTCGGGTCCTCACGGGGGCAACCCGGGACCGAGCCCGCGGATTCCGGCGCGGCCGACCGGGACGCGTTCGGTTCCGGCGGGTCGACGTTCCGACCCGCCGGAACCGTGCGACAGCTCAGGCCTCGACGACCTTCGCGCCGTCGGCCGCCTTCTGCACGGACTCGCAGCCCTTCTTGGCCGCGGCCTTGGTCTCGTAACCCTCCCCCGACGCCACGATCTGCCCATTGCTCGCCTTGAGACGGAAGCGGAACTTCCCGGCCCGGTCCTCGTAGACCTCGAACTTCCCAGACATCTCTCTGCCTCCCGCTGCCTGCTGAACGTGCTGGTCAGGACGGACGCTAGCGCCGGATGCCCGTCGGCAGGAACTTCTCGGCCCGGCGCGTCGGGCCCGGAGCACGGCTCACGACTTCCCGGACGGTTCCGGACCCACGTCTCGGGACGAGAAGAATTCACACATTCTCATCACGCCGTCCCGTGATCCTTGCAAGCGTTTACTGGCCTTCCCGACGCCCGCCCGGCACCCGCCGCGGCAGAGCGCGCGCCACGCCCGGTCCGCGAGCACGACGAGGGCTGGATCCGACGGCGGCTAGAGAGCCGTCCGGACGGCGTAGAGCTCCGGGAAGAAGGTGAGCTCGAGGGCGCGGCGCAGGAACGCCGCGCCACTCGAGCCGCCGGTTCCGGAGCGGAACCCGATCGTCCGCTCCACCGTCTTGAGGTGCCGGAAGCGCCAGAGTTGGACGTTCTCCTCGATGTCCACGAGCTCCTCGCAGGCCTCGTAGACGTCCCAGTACCGATCCGGGTCCGCGTAGATCTCCCGGAAGACCTCGACGAGGCCGGCGTTCTCGACGTGGGGCGCCCGCACGTCGCGGTGCAGCAGCTCCTCGGGCACGGGGTGGCCGCGACGGGCCAGCAGGCGCAGGAACTCGTCGTACAGGCTCGGGCGGTCGAGGGCCTCGGTGAGGATGCGCTGGGCCGCCGGGTCGTCGGCGAAGAGCGCGACCATGTCCTCGTTCTTGTTCCCGAGCACGAACTCCACGGCGCGGTACTGGTAGCTCTGGAACCCCGACGACGTCCCCAGGAACCCCCGGAACTGGCCGTACTCGCTGGGCGTCAGCGTCGCGAGCACCGACCACTGCTCGATCAGCTGGCGCTGCACGTGCTTGACGCGGGCGAGCCGCTTGAGCGCCGGGGCGAGGTCGTCCTGCGCGAGGTCCTCGCATGCGGTGCCGAGCTCGTGGAGGGCGAGCTTGAGCCAGAGCTCCGAGGTCTGGTGCTGGATGACGAACAGCAGCTCGTCGTGGTGCTCCGGGCGCGAGAGCGGGTGCTGGGCGGACAGCAGCTCGTCGAGGTGCAGGTAGCGGCCGTAGGACAGGTTCTCCGTGAAGTCCCGGACGATCCCCGACTCCATCGGCCGGGTGTTCCGGTCGGCGTTCACGGCTCGCGTTCCTCGCCGCAGCGGGGGCAGGTCCCGGACTCCGGTTCCTCCGGGTCCGGCATCGCCCCGCACGCCGGGCAGAGCAGGTGCATCCAGCACACCGGGTCGCCGCCCTGCTCGGGGTTGTCCGGCCGGGCGGGCTCGGGCCGGGCGTGCTCGGGCTGGACGGGCTCGGGCCGGGCGTGCTCGGGCCGGGCGTGCTCGGGCTGGACGCGGTCGAGGGGCACGGCGTCGATCCTGCGCGCTCGGCCACCGTCGGTGCCAGACTCGGTTGCGCCCGCTCGACGAGGAGGTCGGTCGCCCGATGCGTCTCGAGACCCTGCTGCCCCTGGGCAAGGTCGATCCCGGTCTGCGTGCCCCCGAGACGCCGATGGATCTCCGCAGCGTGGCCGCGAACGCCGAGCTCCTCGAGGAGATCGGCTACGGCGGGCTCGCCGTCGAGGAGACCAAGGACGACCCGTTCGTCGTGCTCACCCTCGCCGCGGCGGCGACCCGGCAGCTGCGCCTGTCCACCGCCGTCGCCATCGCGTTCCCGCGCAGTCCCACGACGATGGCGCTGCATGCGTGGACCCAGCAGAAGTTCTCGGGCGGACGGTTCACCCTCGGGCTCGGCACCCAGGTGCGCGGGCACATCCGGCGCCGCTACGGGATGGACTGGCACCCGCCCGCACCGTGGATGCGCGAGTACGTGCGCGCGATGCGGGCGGTCTGGCACACCTGGCAGACCGGAGAGCCGCTCGACCATCACGGCCAGCACTACGACCTCGACCTCATGGTGCCGCTGTTCGACGCCGGACCGATCGAACACCCGGACATCCCGGTCCACCTCGCCGCGGTCAACACCAACATGTGCGCGGTGGCCGGTGAGGTCGCCGACGGTGTCCGGCCACACCCGGTGTGCACCCCGAGCTACATCGCGGAGGTCATGCTCCCGGCCGTGCGACGCGGGGCCGCCCGCTCGGGGCGCTCGCTCGACGGGTTCCGCGTCGCCATGAAGCCTCTCGTGGCGTCCGCGTGCACCGAGGAGGAGCTCCAGCCGAAGATCCGTGACGCGCGCGCCCGGATCGCGTTCTACGCCTCGACGCCGGGCTACCGCGCCGCGTTCGACCACCTCGGCCTGCACGACCTCGCGACCGACGCCAAGGAGCTCTCCAAGGCCCAGCGCTGGGAGGAGCTGCCGGACATGATCGACGACGAGACCCTCGACCGGTTCGCCGTCATCGGCACCCACGACGAGATTTGCGATCGCCTGCTCGAGCGGTATTCGGGGGTGGTCACCGACGTCGAGTTCTCGATCGCGATCAGCCCCGGGCACCACGACCGTGATCGCGAGACGCTGCGGAACCTCGCGTCCGTGGTGCAGGGTGCCGACGACGCGGCCGCGCGCGCCGAGATCGTCGGAAAGAGCGCCCGGCGGAGCCCGACCATCGACCCAGGGGAGACCGCAGGTGTCTGACGAGGAACCGGTGCACGTCGAGACGAGCGACGCGGTCACCGTCGTCACCCTCGACCGCCCGAAGGCGCTCAACGCGCTGAACTCGACCGTCGCCGCCGCTCTCGGCACCGCCCTGGAGGCCGCCGACCGGGACGAGGCGGTGCGCGCGATCGTCGTCACCGGGACGGGCCGCGCGTTCAGCGCCGGGGCCGACCTCAAGGCGGTCGCCCAGGGCGACACCCTCACCGACCCCGACCACCCGGAGTGGGGCTTCGGCGGGTTCGCCCGGCACACGCTCGCGACCCCCACGATCGCGGCCGTCAACGGCCTCGCGTTCGGCGGCGGGCTGGAGCTGATGCTCGCCTGCGATCTCGCCGTCGCCGACGAGGAGGCCCGGCTCGGCCTCCCCGAGGTCGCCCGCGGTCTCGCCGCGGGCGCGGGCGGGCTGATCCGCCTGCCGCAGCGCATCCCGCGGGCGATCGCCCTCGAGATCGCGATGACGGGTACGCCGATCAGCGCGGCGCGGGGCTACGAGCTGGGTCTGGTGAACCGCGTGGCACCCGCCGGGACGGCCCTGGAGGCGGCTCGGGCGATGGCTGCGACGATCGCCGCGAACGCGCCGCTCGCCGTGCGCGAGTCCCGGGGTCTCATGATGCGGGCCGCGCACGCGGAGGAGAACGGTGACGCCGCGTGGGACGACAACGCCGCGGTCATGGCCCGGATCTTCGCCAGCGAGGACGCCCGCGAGGGCCCTCGGGCGTTCGCCGAGAAGCGCTCGCCCGAATGGACCGGCCGCTGACTCCGGTGATGCCCTCGTCGTCCGGCTGACACCAGACCGCAATACCGGTACCTGACGCTTCGTCGTCATGACCAGTACCGCGCCGGACCCCGTCGAGCTCGCCGTCACCGACACCACCACCGCCCCATGGCAGGACTTCCCCGTGCCGGCGATCGGAGCCGTGCTCGAGCACGTCCCGTTGCTCGACGACCCGGACACCGGCATGCAGGTGATCAAGATGGTGTACCGCGCCGGCTTCACGAACCCCTGGCACACGCACCCGTGCGGGCACGGGATCTACGTGCTGTCCGGGACGCTGAACACCCACCAGGGCACCTACGCCCCGGGCAGCTTCGTGTGGTTCCCCGAGGGCGG
>NZ_DASXJS010000038.1:0-6245 GCF_036497245.1 Actinomycetospora sp.
CGACGCGGAGGCACGGGGTCCAGGCCTCCAGGGTGCCAGGGCGCGCACTTGAGCAGGCGCAGGGTGGCGAGACCGGTACCCCGGAGGACTCCGTGCACCCGGAGCGCCTCGACGGCGTAGGCGCTGCAGCTCGGATGGAAGCGGCAGTGGGGGAGGAACAGGGGAGAGATCCAGCGCCGGTACATCCCGAGGAGCGCGATCAGCAGACGGGCGGCCGGGCCCGGGCGCGAGTCCGGCAGCACCGGTGTCCCGATCTCCACGTCGTCCACTCCCGTCGGTTTCCCGTGAAACCACGCCACGTCGTGACCTCGGAGCTCGCTCCGGGGTCCGATGACCGGTTCCCTCGACCATCGTGCCCGCGACGGGCCGGGAGGGCGAACGCCACCGGTACGCGGACGGACGGTCGTCGCACCCATCGCCGTCCTACCCGGCCCCGCCGGCCACCGGCCCCGAGGCCTCCGCGGTGCGCGGTCGCGGAGACATGTCCAAACGCCGCAGCGCCGCGTCGAGGTCGGCACCGAGCTCGGCGGAGGTGGATCCGGCCGCAGGTGGGTGGGCCCGCACCACGAGCGCGGTGCCGTCCGGCAGGCCGGCCAGGCGTTCCCCGACCAGGTGCCGCAGCCTGCGGGTCACGCGGTGCCGCTCGACAGAACCACCGACGGTGCGCCCGACGACGAACCCGGCGCGCGAGCCACCGTCGTCACCGGCGAGGGCGTGGACCGACAACCTGCGCCGACCGGCCTTCCGGCCGCGACGCAGGATCCGCCGGAAGTCGTCGGGCCTGCGGACCCGGTACGGGCGCGGCAGCACGGGCGGCCTCGGCGGTGCCGGGCGCGGCCCGTCAGGCGCTCAGGGAGGAGCGGTTCTTCCGGCGGCGGTTCGCCAGCACGGCGCGACCGGCGCGCGTGCTCATCCGCAGCCGGAAGCCGTGGGTCTTCGACCGACGACGGTTGTTCGGCTGGAACGTGCGCTTGCCCTTGGCCACGGCTGAGAACTCCTGCGTCAGCTCACCCCGGATCGTGGGGGAGCGCGGGTGCTCCGGGCGCACGCCGAGAGACCCAGGGAATTCCCTGGGCGTGGCGGACCCGGATCCGGTCGTGACCAGCGTAGCCGAGACCCCGCCGCGGCCCCCACGCCGGGCCCCGGACCTCGACCCGCGACGATGTCCGGGGCCGTCCGTCTACTGACGGCCGGACCGGTCCCGGGGAGAGCTTGTGGCCCGGCGCGAGGCCTTGTTAGCGTCTCGCACCCCGCTACCGCGGAGCCGAACCGCCGGGTCCCCCCGGTCGTTTCCGTGGGCAGGGTCCGGCGGACGGTGACGTCGGCGGAACCACCGATCCGGAGCGACCGCCAGAGGCGGCATACTCGGTGCGAACCCCGGGGGCGGGAACTCGCACCGGTGTCTCGCGCACGTCGTGCACAGTTGTGGACAACTCTGTGGATTCGTGCGCGATCGTGGGCGTGACGTGCGCGGACCGACCAGGAGTCCGGGTGCACAGAGGTCGGACAGAGGGAGGGTCACCCGTGTCGGACCAGCTCTCCGACCTCGACGAGACCTGGACCCGGGTCGTCACCGAGCTCACGTCCGGCTCCCCCGACGGCCCGGCCCTCTCGGCCCAGCAGCGCGCCTGGGTCCGCGTCACGCGACCCCTCGGTCTGCTCGACGACACCGCACTGCTCGCCGCACCGAGCGAGTTCGCCAAGGAAGCCATCGAACGGGCCCTGCGCGACCCGATCGTCGACGCGCTCTCGCGTCACATCGGTCGCCCGGTCCAGCTCGCCGTCCGGGTGGACCACAGCGCCCGGACCCCGGACGGGTCCGGCGCGGCCGGCCCGGAGACCTCCCCCCTGCCGCGTCTGCCGGGCACCGCGGCCGCGAACCCCCTCGCGGGGGGTGGCGGCGGCTACACGGCACCGACCTTCGCCGGACAGGGCTACGACGACGGCGGGCCGGACACCGGATACCTGACCGGATCCGCCCCCGACCACCAGCGCTCGCACCGCGCCGACGCGATCGCGGCCGCGGCGGGCGTCGGGCAGGTCACCCACAACCCGGACCAGGCGCACCCCGAGGAAGAGGTCGACGAGGTCCGCGACGGCCTCGACGCCGTTCACGAGATCTGGAGCCCGCCGGGGCGGAACCCGACGCCGGGCCGGATCGACGGTGACCCCACGACCATGCCCACCGAGCCCTCCGGCGGAGGCGGCGACGCGCGCGGCGCGCCCCGCTCCCAGACCCGGCTCAACGAGAAGTACCTCTTCGACACCTTCGTCATCGGAGCCTCGAACCGCTTCGCGCACGCCGCGGCGGTGGCGGTCGCCGAGGCCCCCGCGCGGGCCTACAACCCGCTCTTCGTCTGGGGCGACTCCGGACTCGGCAAGACGCACCTGCTGCACGCCGTCGGGCACTACGCCCAGCGCCTGTTCTCCGGCATGCGCGTGCGCTACGTGTCGACCGAGGAGTTCACGAACGACTTCATCAACTCGCTGCGCGACGACCGCAAGATCGCCTTCCAACGGCGCTACCGCGACGTCGACGTGCTGCTCGTGGACGACATCCAGTTCCTGGAGGGCAAGGAAGGCACCCAGGAGGAGTTCTTCCACACCTTCAACACGCTGCACAACGCGAACAAGCAGATCGTCGTCTCCTCCGACCGTCCGCCGAAGCGCCTGGAGACCCTCGAGGACCGGCTCCGCACGCGGTTCGAGTGGGGCCTGATCACCGACATCCAGCCGCCCGAGCTGGAGACGCGGATCGCGATCCTGCGCAAGAAGGCCGCAGGCGAGCGGATGGCCGCCCCGCCCGAGGTCCTCGAGTTCATCGCCGACCGCATCGAGCGCAACATCCGTGAGCTCGAGGGCGCGCTGATCCGGGTCACGGCGTTCGCCTCGCTCAACCGCCAGCCGATCGATCTCCAGCTCGCCGAGATCGTGCTGCGCGACCTCATCCCCGACTCGCGCCAGTCGGAGATCACCGCGCCGACGATCATGGCCGTCACCGCGGAGTTCTACGGGGTCTCCATCGACGACCTCACGGGCCCGGGGAAGACCAAGGCCCTCGCGCTGTCACGCCAGATCGCGATGTACCTCTGCCGCGAGCTCACCGACCTCTCCCTGCCGCGCATCGGGCAGACGTTCGGCAACCGCGACCACACGACGGTCATGCACGCGGACAAGAAGATCCGCAAGGAGATGGCCGAGCGGCGCCGGACCTACGAGCAGGTCCAGGAGCTCACCGCGCGCATCAAGCAGCGCGCGCGGGGCTGAACCGGCCGCTCCCGGCCGGGGGCGGCGTCCGGGAGCGCCGAGACGCATACGGATGGCATGTCCGGGCCCAGGAGCTCACGATCCGGTGGACGTCCGGACACGGAGACGTCTCGCGACCGTCCGCCCCGCTGCCGGCAGGCCATCCACTCCCGCCCCGCCGAGCGTCACCCCGAGTGCCCGTCGCCGGGCAGGATCTGCACACAACGTCACCGAGAACCGGACCTTCACCACCGGACGGGACATCGCGGACCCGAACGGACCGGTCCCACGCTCCGGTCCCCGCCCCGGATCCCCCGCCCACCCCGGACCGGTTGCGCTGCGCAGTCGTTCGACTCCCGATCGACCCACAGTTGGGGACAAGTCTGTGGACACCTGTGCGCGCAGGGGTGGACGGATCCGGGACGGAACCGGTCCCCGGGAGGTTGTCCACCCCACACGCCGATCCGTCCCCGGATCCGGGGACGGCCCGTCCGCCGCGCTCCACACCGCTGGGGGCATCCCGACCTGCGTCGACACCGGTACTCCACAGCGCCCACAGGACCTACTGTCACTGCTGTTCTCTCTCTCTAGGAAGAACGACAAGAAACCAGGGTTGGGGAGCGAACGGAGCGACGACGCTGCACAGGGCCGGAGTGTCGGACCCCCCTGTCAGGCTCTACCGTGACGCCCTGCCCGAATCCCGTCCCGTCCCACTTCTCCGCCCGATGCCAGGAGGACAGCGATGAAGTTCCGCGTGGAGCGCGACGCCTTCGCCGACGCGGTGGCCTTCGTCGCGCGCAGCCTGCCCAGCCGCGCCCCGGTGCCGGTGCTCGGCGGCGTCCTGCTCGACGCGGCGGACGACGGCGCCCTCACCGTCTCGGGATTCGACTACGAGGTCTCGGCCCGGGTCGAGGTCCCCGCGATGATCGGCGACGGCGGTCGCGCGCTCGTGTCGGGCCGGCTGCTGGCCGACATCACCAAGTCGCTGCCGCCGCACCCCGTCGATGTCACGGTCGAGGGTCCCCGCGCTTCGCTGACCTGCGGTAACGCCCGGTTCAGCCTCCCGACCATGTCGGCGGAGGACTACCCGCAGCTGCCCGAGATGCCGCCGGTGGTCGGCCAGCTGGCTCCGGAGGTCTTCGCCCGGGCCGTGTCCCAGGTCGCCGTCGCGGCCGGCCGGGACGACACCCTGCCGATGCTGACCGGCATCCGCGTCGAGATCGACGGGCCGTCGCTGACGATGGCCGCCACCGACCGGTTCCGCCTCGCGGTGCGTGAGTTCACCTGGGAGCCCGGCGAGGACGGCCCGACGGCGGCCGACGGTGAGTCCACCGCGATCCTCGCGCCGGCCAAGACGTTGTCGGAGGCCGCGAAGACCCTGACCTCCTCCGGGTCGAAGATCGACCTGGCGCTCGGTCGTGGAGACGGTCTGCTCGGGCTCTCCGGTGGCGGGCGCCGGTCGACGACCCGCCTGCTCGACGCCGAGTTCCCCCGCTACCGCCAGCTGCTCCCGAAGGAGCACACCTCCGCCGCCGTGGTCGAGATCGCACCGTTGGTCGACGCCATCAAGCGCGTCTCGCTGGTCGCCGAGCGCGGCACCCAGGTCCGCCTCGAGTTCGAGGAGGGCTCGCTGCGGCTCACCGCGGGCGGCGACGACGAGGGCAGCGCCGAGGAGCAGCTGCCGTGCTCGTTCGCCGGCGAGCCGCTGACGATCGCGTTCAACCCGGGGTATCTGCTCGACGGCCTCGGCGCCCTCGGATCCGAGGCCGCCCACCTGTCGTTCACCACCCCGAGCCGCCCGGCGCTGCTGCGCCCGGCCGCGGCGCCGGGCGAGGACGCGCCTGCCGAGGGCGAGGTCGGGACCGAGGAGGCCTCGACGACGGCGGTCGAGCCCGGTCCCGGCGGAGCCGCCGAGCTCCCGGAGCCGCGCCCGGGATACCTCTACCTGCTCATGCCGGTCCGCCTGCCGGGCTGACCGCGGGCCCGCCCGTGCGTCGCCGCGATCAGCGGCCGTCCAGCGGGTACGAAGGAATCGGCCCCGGCGTCATCGTCGGGGGCATGCACGGAACCGGTGGCTGGGGACGAGGGAGCGGATCGCGGTGCAGCTGGGGATGGTCGGGCTCGGCCGGATGGGCGGCAACATGGCCGAGCGGCTGCGCGCCGCAGGCCACGAGGTCGTCGGGTACGCCAACGACGGTTCGGGGGACGTGCAGTCGCTCGCGGAGCTGGTCACGGCCCTGGCCGCGCCGCGCACGGTGTGGCTGATGGTGCCGTCGGGCGAGCCCACGCACTCGACGGTGCGCAGCCTCGCCGACCTCCTCTCCGAGGGTGACCTCGTCGTCGACGGCGGCAACAGCCGCTTCACCGACGACACCGAGCACGCCGAGTTGCTCTCCGGGCACGGCGTGCACTACGCCGACTGCGGGGTGTCAGGCGGCATCTGGGGACGCACCGAGGGCTACGGGCTCATGGCCGGCGGCGCGCCCGCCGACATCGAGCGGCTGATGCCGGTCTTCGACACGCTGCGGCCGGAGGGGCCCCGCGAGGAGGGCTTCGCGCACGCCGGCCCGGTCGGGGCGGGGCACTACGCCAAGATGGTCCACAACGGCGTCGAGTACGGCCTCATGCAGGCCTACGCCGAGGGGTACGAGCTGCTCTCCGCCGGCGGCCCGGTGACCGACGTCGGCGCCGTGATGAAGGCCTGGAGCCGCGGCACCGTGGTGCGCAGCTGGCTGCTCGACCTCATGGTCCTGGCCCTCGAGGCCGACCCGCACCTGGACCAGATCACCGGCTACGCCGAGGACTCCGGGGAGGGCCGCTGGACCGTGGACGAGGCGATCGTGCACGCGGTCCCGCTGCCCGTGATCTCGGCGGCGCTGTTCGCGCGGTTCGCCTCCCGCCAGACCGACTCGCCGGCGATGAAGGCCGTCGCCGCGCTGCGCGCCCAGTTCGGCGGCCACGCCACGCGCAAGGCCGGGGAGGCCGCCAACGAACCGCCG
>NZ_DASXJS010000039.1:0-12360 GCF_036497245.1 Actinomycetospora sp.
GCGTCGAAGGCCGTGCGGCCCTCGGCGAGCCGCCCGGACACCGTCGAGACCAGGTGCATGACGTGGCTGTACCGCTCGATGTCGAAGAACCGGTGCACCTTGACCGTCCCCGGCTCGCAGACCCGCCCGAGGTCGTTGCGCCCGAGGTCGACGAGCATGAGGTGCTCGGCGCGCTCCTTCTCGTCGGCGAGGAGGTCCTTCTCGAGGAAGACGTCCTCCTCGGCGTCGGCGCCGCGCCAGCGCGTGCCGGCGATCGGGTGCGTCGTCGCGACGCCATCCCGCACCGTCACGAGGGCCTCGGGGCTCGACCCGACGATCTCGAACGGCCGGTCCTCGGCATCGGCGAGGCGCAGCAGGTACATGTAGGGGCTCGGGTTGGTGGCCCGCAGCACGCGGTACACGTCGAGCGCGTCGGCCGCCGTCTCGGACTCGAAGCGCTGGCTGACCACGATCTGGAACGCGTCGCCCGCGCGGATCCGCTCCTTGGCGGTCTCCACGGCCGCGAGGTACCGGTCGCGGTCGAACCGCCTGCGCACCCGCGGCGAGCGCCCGGCCAGCGGGTCGTACTGCGCGACGGTGGAGGGGGCGGGCGCCCCCAGCTCCGCGGTCATCCGGTCGAGCCGGGCGAGGGCGTCGTCGTAGGCCGCGTCCGCGCGCTCCGGGCTGTCGTCCCAGTTCACGGCGTTGGCGATGAGGGTGACGGTGCCCTCGTGGTGGTCGAGCGCCGCGAGGTCGGTGGCGAGCAGCATGACCAGCTCGGGGATCTGGAGGTCGTCCTCGGCGAGCTCGGGCAGGCGCTCGAGGCGACGCACCGCGTCATATCCCACGTACCCGACGAGCCCTCCGGTGAGCGGGGGCAGGCCGGGCAGGGGCTCGGTGCGCAGCTGCTCCAGGGTCTCGCGCAGCGCGACCAGCGGGTCGGCCTCGTCGTGGTCCCCGGTGCCGGGCAGGCCGACCGGCGGAGTGCCCGTCCAGTGCGCCCGGCCGCCGCGCTCGGTCAGCGCCGCCTCGCTGCGCGCGCCGATGAACGAGAAGCGCGACCAGGACTCGCCGTGCGCCGCGGACTCGAGCAGGAACGTCCCGCTGCGGCGCCCGGCGAGCTTGCGGTACACCCCCAGCGGCGTCTCGTCGTCGGCCAGCAGGCGGCGGACCACCGGGATGACGCGGTGGTGCGCGGCGAGCTCGTGGAACCGTGCACGGTCCGGCTCCACCGCTCCGAGGCTGATCTGCTGGTCGGTCACGGACACGGCACCCATTGTGGACGCCCCCACCGACACCGTCCCGCAGCGGCCTCGGCGGAACGGTCCGGCTCAGGACGCGGCGGCATCCACCGGGGACGGCTCGGCGCGCGTGCGTGCGGCGAACGCGACGGCCGCGATGACGACGGCGCAGCCGGCGAGCTGCCAGGCCGTCGGGAACTGGCCCAGGACGAGCATCCCCAGCAGCACCGCCCCGACCGGCTGGAGCAGCAGGATCGAGGCCCCGGTCGACGACGGGAGCTGTGCCATCCCCCCGGCGATCAGCACCCAGCCCATGCACTGCCCGATCACCGCGAGCAGCGCGAGCCACCCGAGGGCGGTCCAGCCGGGGGTGAGGTCGACGCCCTCCCAGAGGCTGCCGAGGACGAACGAGCTCACCGCCGCGGCCGCCGTCGCGATCGTGACCGGCCCCGAACGCTGCCCCGGCGCCGACCCGAGCCGCAGGAACAGCAGGTAGCCGGCGTAGGCGAACGCGGCGAGCAGGGCGAGCACCGTGCCCGTCAGGGGATCGGCCGCGCCCCCCGCGCCGCCGGCGAGACCGCTCGCGAGGGCGACCCCGCCGAGCATCACCGGCACGGCGACCAGGAACGAGGGCCGCACCCGCTCGCCCAGGACGAGGAACGCGAGCAGCGGGAGGATGACCACCTGGACGTTGACCAGCACCGTCGAGACCCCGGCGCCGACGGCGTGGATCGCCCCGGTCCACAGCGTCATGTCCAGGCCGAGCAGCAGTCCGCCGACGACGATCAGCCACGGCCGCCCGGCGGGCATCTCTCCGCGGACCGGACGGAGCCGTCGCCGCTCGAGCAGTGCCATCGGGATGAGCACCGGCAGGGCGAGCAGGCAGCGGAACACGGTCGCGGTGCCCGGCGAGGTGCCAGAGAGCGCGATCAGGATCGGGGAGAGCGCGATGCAGAGGCTGCCCGCGACCGCGAGCAACCGCGGGTCGACCTGGCGGCGGACGGCGGCGAGGGCGCGGGGGGAGGCGGACGTCGTCACGTCGTCCAGCGTGCGTCGGCCGACCGTTCAGGACCAGCGACTTCTTCTCGCCGGGAACGGTTAGATTCTCTGATGTGTTCGGGATCGCGCGTCTGCAGGCGCTGCACGCCGTCGCCACCCATCGCACCGTCGGGAAGGCGGCCGCGGCCCTGCACCTGACGCCGTCGGCGGTCTCGCAGCAGCTCGCCTCGCTCGAGCGGGAGGCCGGGGCGGCGCTCACCGAGCCCGCCGGGCGCGGGATCCGGCTCACCCCGGCCGGGATCGTGCTGGCCGAGCACGCGAGCGCCGTGCTCGACCGGCTCGCCACCGCGCGCCGCGACCTCGACCGGCTCGACGACGACGTCGTCGGCCCGGTGCGCATCGGGGCGATCCCGACGACGGTGCACGCGCTCGCCCCGGCGGCGCTCGCCCGGCTCCGGCAGGCGCATCCCGACCTCGTCGTGCTGCTCGACGACGGCGAGGCCGAGGAGACGCTGCCCGCGCTGGTCGCCGGGGACCTGGAGCTCGCCGTCGTCGAGAACTGGGAGGGCCTGCCCGCGCCCGCGCCGGCGCGGACGAGCCGGACCCAGCTCTGCGAGGACGTCCTGGACCTCGCGCTCCCCCGCGAGCACCCGCTGGCCGCGTCCGGGACGGTGGCGCTCGCCGATCTCGCCGACGCCGACCTGGTCTGGGTCGCGGACACCCGCAGCACGCGGGCCCACGACTGGCTGATCGACCGGCTGCGGCGCGAGGGCGTGGAGCCCCGGGTGACGTGCCGCGTCTGCGGGTTCGCGATCCACCTCGAGCTGGTCGGGGGCGCGGGGCTCGCGGCGATGGTGCCCCGGCTGGCGCGGCCGGCCATCCCGCACGGGGTCCGGATGGTCGAGACGACGCCGGTGCTCTCCCGCACCGTCGACGCGGTGTGGCGCAGCGACCGTGAGACCCCGGCCGTGCGGGCCGCCGTCCGGGCGTTCCGGGCGACCGCGGACGCCCGGAACCCACCCCGTCACGCCCCGGGCGCCACGCGGCCGGACCCGTAGGTTGCCCGGTGCCGTCCGGCTCAGCCGCGAGGTCGCTCGAACGTGACGAGCACGCCGTCCACGCCACCGGGACCGATGCGGCCCTTCACCTCGACCCCGGTGATGGCCTTGAGCTGCCAGCCCTGGTCCGCGTGCTCGTTGAGGACCTTCTCCAGCTTGGTGCCGGACATCTTCCCGCCCATCAAGCCCTCGCGGAGCTCGACCACCTTGTACTCGTACGACGCCATGCGACCTCCTCTTCCCGGTGCCCGGCCCTGGCGGTCCGGCTCATGGCGCCCCGTCCCCCGGGAGCACCACGTCGGCGTCGAAGCAGGTGCGGTCGCCGGTGTGACAGGCGGCGCCCTGCTGGTCGACCAGGACGAGCAGGGTGTCACCGTCGCAGTCCAGCCGGACCTCGTGGACGGCCTGCGTGTGGCCGCTGGTCGCGCCCTTGATCCACAGCTCCTGCCGCGAACGCGACCAGTAGGTGGCCTCGCGGGTGGCGAGCGTGCGGGCCAGCGCCTCGTCGGACATCCACGCGACCATGAGGACCTCGCGGGTGTCGTACTGCTGGACCACCGCGCAGACCAGGCCGTCGGGCGTGCGCTGCAGGCGCGCGGCCAGCTCGGGGTCGAGGGCGGGGATCACCTCGCTGGTCACCGGACCTCCGCTCCCGCACCGCGCAGCGCGTCCTTGACCTCGCCGATCCGCATGATCCCGAAGTGGAACACGGACGCCGCCAGCACCGCGTCGGCGCCCGCCTCGACGGCCGGGGCGAAGTGCTCCACCGCGCCCGCCCCACCACTCGCGATCACCGGGACGTCGACGAGCGCCCGGACCCGGCGCAGCATCTCCAGGTCGAAGCCGTTCTTGGTGCCGTCGGCGTCCATGGAGTTGAGCAGGATCTCCCCGACGCCCAGCTCGGCGCCCTTCTGGGCCCACTCCAGGGCGTCGATCCCGGTGCCGCGGCGCCCGCCGTGGGTGGTGACTTCGAACCCGCTCGGCGTCGGCCGCCCGTCCGGCGGCACCCGCCGTGCGTCCACCGAGAGCACGATGCACTGCGAGCCGAACCGGCGACTGGACTCGGCGAGGAACTCCGGGCGGGCGATCGCCGCGGTGTTGATCCCGACCTTGTCGGCGCCGGCGCGCAGCAGCTTGTCGATGTCCTCGTTGGTCCGCACTCCCCCGCCGACGGTCAGCGGGATGAACACCTGCTCGGCGGTGCGCCGGACGACGTCGTAGGTGGTCTCGCGCTCCCCCGACGACGCGCTGACGTCGAGGAACGTCAGCTCGTCCGCGCCCTCGGCGTCGTAGAGCCGGGCCATCTCGACGGGGTCGCCCGCATCGCGCAGGTCGACGAAGTTGACGCCCTTGACCACCCGCCCGGCGTCGACGTCCAGGCAGGGGATCACGCGGACGGCCACACCCATGACGATCAGCCTACTGTCGGGCGCTCAGCGGGCGGCCTCGAGCGCCTGGGGAAGGGTGAAGGCGCCCGCGTAGAGCGCCTTGCCGATGATCGCGCCCTCGACCCCGACCGGCGCGAGCGCCGCGAGCGCCCGCACGTCGTCCAGGGTCGCCACCCCGCCGGAGGCCACCACCGGGGCGTCGGTCCGCTCGCACACCGCGGCGAGCAGGTCGGTGTTCGGGCCGGTCAGGGTGCCGTCGCGGCCCACGTCGGTGACGACGTAACGCGCGCAGCCCTCCGCGTCGAGGCGCGCGAGGACGTCCCACAGGTCGCCGCCGTCGGAGACCCACCCGCGCGCCGCGAGCCGGTGCTCGCCGTCACGGATCTTGACGTCGAGGCCGACGGCCACCCGGTCGCCGAACTCCGCGATCGCCTTCGCGCACCAGTCGGGGTCCTCGAGGGCGGCGGTCCCGATGTTCACCCGCGCGCACCCGGTGTCCAGGGCGCGGCGCAGCGAGTCGTCGTCGCGGATCCCGCCGGAGAGCTCGACCCTGATCGGCGTGCGCTCCACCAGCGAGGCCAGCAGCGCCGCGTTCGACCCGCGCCGGAACGCGGCGTCGAGGTCGACGAGGTGGATCCACTCGGCGCCGTCGTCGACCCACGCGCGGGCCGCGTCGAGCGGGTCGCCGTAGCCGGTCTCGGTGCCCGCCTCACCCTGGACGAGGCGGACGGCCTGGCCGTCGACGACATCGACGGCGGGCAGCAGGTCGAAGCTCACGGGCGATCACCCTAGATGCCCGGGTCGTCGGTCGTGGTGGATGGATGGCGCCCCTCGCTCGTCAGATGACAGCAATGGGCCATTGCTGTCACGCAGCGAGGTGGCGGCTCACCCTCGCCCGAGCGCCGCCTCGCGCAGGTCGTCCAGCCGGCGCCGCAGCAGGGCCCGCTCGGCCTCGTTGGAGGCCAGCTCGGCGGCGCGCTCCAGCTCGCCCGCCGCCTCCTCGCGTCGCCCGAGCTGGGTGAGCAGGTCCGCGCGCACCGCGGGCAGCAGGTGGTAGCGGGCGAGGGCGGGCTCGTCGCGCAGCGCGTCGACCAGGTCCAGTCCGGCCGCCGGTCCCTCGGCCCGCCCGAGGACGACCGCCCGGTTCAGCTCCACCACCGGCGATCCGGTGGCGGCGGCGAGCTCCGCGTAGAGGGCGGCCATCGCCGCCCAGTCGGTGTCGTCCACCGACCCGGCCCGGGCATGGCAGGCCGCGATCCCGGCCTGCAGCGTGTACGGATCCCGACGACGGCCCTCGGTCGCGGCCTCGGCCCGGGCCAGCCCGGTGAGCCCACGGCGGACGAGCAGGTGGTCCCAGCGTCCGCGGTCCTGGTCGGCGAGCAGCACCGGCGCGCCGTCGGGCCCGACCCGCGCCCGCAGCCGGGAGGCCTGCAGCTCCATGAGCGCGAGCAGGCCGTGCACCTCCGGGCGCTCGGGCATCAGCGCCGCCAGCCGACGTCCGAGGCGCATGGCCTCGTCGCAGAGGTCGGCGCGCATCCAGTCGGTGCCCGTCGTCGCCGCGTAGCCCTCGTTGTAGATCAGGTACACGACCTCGAGCACGGCGCCGAGCCGGCCGTCGAGCTCCTCCCCCGCCGGGATCTCGAGGTCCACCCCGGCCGCGGAGAGCCGCTTCTTCGCCCGGGAGATCCGCTGCCCGACCGTCGTCGACCCGACGAGCAGCGCCCGGGCGATCTCGTCGGTGGTCAGGCCGCCGAAGAGTCGCAGGGTCAGCGCCACCCGGGACTCCCGGGCCAGCAGCGGGTGGCACGAGGCGAACAGCAGCGCGAGGACGTCGTCGCCGACCGCGCGGACCGGGTCGGCCACCACCTCCGCGGTATCGGGGGCAGCCGCGGTGCTCTCGAGGTGTCCGACCTCCTCCGCCTTCCGGGCGAAGGTCTGCTCCCGGCGGATCAGGTCGATCGCCCGGCGACGCGCCGTCGCGGCGAGCCAGGCGCCGGGGTTGTCCGGGACGCCCTGCGCCGGCCACTGCTCGAGAGCGGCGACGAGCGCGTCGTGGGCGAGCTCCTCGGCGCGGCCGACGTCGCGCACCACGCGCGCGACGCCGGCCACGATCCGCGCGGACTCCGCGCGCCACACCGCGTCGAGGACGGCGTAGGCGTCAGCCACCGCGGTCCCTCCCGTCGCTCCGCTCGCCCTTCGAAGGTCACCCGCCGTGCTGCTGCTCGGCCCGCTCCCGCAGCTCCTTCTCGGCCTCGAGGACCCCCTCCGGCGCGATCCCCTCGAAGTCCTCGGCCTCGGTCACCCTCCGGACCTCAATGCGCTCGCCGGCCCGGAACGGCGCCTTGCGCGCCCAGGAGACCGCCTCGTCGAGCGAGTCGACCTTGAGGATCCAGAACCCGCCGATGAGCTCCCGCGCCTCGGTGAACGGGCCGTCGCTGACCGTCGGTCCGTCGCCGCCGGCGTCGGGGAAGGTGACGACGGCGCCCTGGGAGCTCGGCGCCAGCCCCTCGCCGGCGAGCAGCACCCCGGCGTCGACCATCGCGGTGTTGAAGCGGCCCATCTCCTCGAAGATCGCGGGGTCCGGCGGCGTGGCCATCGCGACGGCCTCGTCGTACTTGAGGACCAGCATGTAGCGCATCTGTCGTCTCCCCCTCAGGAACCGGACTGCTCGTACTGTGCGGCGCGCTCGGCGACCCGCGACCGCAGCGCGGCCTCGGCGTCGATCACCGCGGCGGGCGCGACGCCCTCGAACTCGCGGAAGTCCGGGACCCGCCGGACCTCCAGGCGGACCCCCGGCCCGATCGGGCACCGCCGCGCCCACTGCTCGGCCTCGCCCCGGGTCGCCACGTCGAGGATCCAGAACCCGGCGACCAGCTCGCGGGCCTCGGCGAACGGCCCGTCGGTGACGGTGGGGGTCTCGCCGTCGGAGGTGACCTCGAATCCCTCGGCGGACGGCGCCAGGCCCTCGGCCGCGAGCAGCACCCCGGCCTCCACCAGCTCGGTGTTGTACCGGCCCATCGCCTCGAACACCTCGTCCATCGGCGGTGCGTCGGCGGCGCCGACCGACATCGTCTCCGGAGCCTGCATGATCATCATGTAGCGCATGGGGTCCCTCCCGGGGCCTGCCGTGGCCGGGGCTCGTCCCCGGCCGTCACCAGCGCGTCGAACAGGGTCCGTGGTCTTCGACAACCGTGGCGGAAGAAAGTTCTACAGGCTCCCGAGCCAGTTCACGAGCAGCCGCCGCCCGGCCTCGCCCGACTTCTCCGGGTGGAACTGCGTGGCCATGAGCGGGCCGTCCTCGACCGCGGCGACGAAGTCCTCGCCGTGGTGGGCCCAGGTGACCTTCGCCGGGAGGAACGGCTCCTGGGGCTCGACCTCCCAGCGCCGGGCGGCGAACGAGTGGACGAAGTAGAAGCGCTCGTCGGCGGGCATGTCGGCGAAGAGCACGGAGTCGGCCGGGGCGCGCACCGTGTTCCAGCCCATGTGCGGGAGCACGGCGGCCTGCAGCTTCTCGACGGTGCCCGGCCACTGGCCCGCGCCCTCGGCCTCCTCGCCGAACTCGACCCCGCGCTCGAAGAGCACCTGCATGCCCACACAGATGCCGAGCACCGGCCGTCCGCCCGCGAGGCGCTGCTCGAGGATCCGCTCGCCGCCCACCGCGCGCAGGCCCGCCGCGCACGCCGCGAACGCGCCGACACCGGGTACGACGAGGCCGTCCGCCTCCTGCGCGGCGCGGGGGTCGGCCGTGACCTCGACCTTCGCACCCGCGCGCTCGAGGGCGCGCTCCGCGGAGCGGAGGTTGCCCGAGCCGTAGTCGAGCACGACGACGGAGGGGGTTCCCGGCATATTGCTCACGCTACCGAGGCGGCGCCGCGGCGGTCGTCGCCCGTCACCAGGCCGGGCCGGTGGCCGACGCCGCGACCACCTCCAGGACCGCGACGAGGTGCTCCTCCCCGCTCGAGGGGTGCACCGCCACCTCGGAGGTCTCGACGACCCGCGCCACCCGCCGCCCGGCCAGCTGATCCAGATGGCTCTCGATCTCGCGGCGGCGGTCGGGGCCCACGGTGACGACGATGTGGCCGCCCCGGTGCACCACGCGCGCGAACTCCGCGAGCGCGGAGCGGGGCAGGTGGCCCGTCCCGAACGCGTTGACGCAGGTCACGACGCCGAACTTGTCGCCTGCGCCGGGCAGGCGCTGGGTCAGGTCGGCGGGTCCGAGGTCGTGGTAGACCTGCCGGGCCCGCGCCCGGGCGAGCATCCGGGGCGAGAGGTCGAGGCCGTCGACCGAGGTGAACCCGTGCCGGGCGAGCGCGTCGCCGACCAGCCCCGTGCCGCACGCGGCGTCGAGGACGTCGGCGGCGCGGCCGTCGAGGCGGGCCACCACGTCCGCGACGATCCCGGGCAGCGGGTAGTCGTCGCCGCCCGGACCGGCGAGGTCCGCGTCGTAGGTCTCGGCCCAGGCGTCGTAGAGGTCGCGGGCCTCGGCGGCCGAGGTGAGGGCGCGCGCCCGTGCCGCGTACGTCCCCGTTCCTGGCTCCACGGCCACCCCCGTCGTTGATCGAGACGATGATCCCTCAACGAGGGCGATCCCCGTGCGGTCCGGATGATCCCGGCCGCTGAGGCCCTTGACGCCGCTCAGCCCGGCAGGAGCCGCAGCACCGCCGCCGCGATCGCGAGCACGGCGAGCACCGCCACGATCACCATCGGCACCCAGCGTCGTGCACGGGCGAAGGAGACCACGCCCCCGACGAGGAACCCGCCGACCAGCAGGAGCCCGAGGGCGAGTACTTCGGAGCCGCTCACCGGTCGGTCCCGGTGTCGTGGCGCGAGGTCACGTCTCCAGGACACCCTTGGTCGACGCGGTCCCGCCCGCGAGCCGCGCGTCGGCCTCGGTGGCCGCGCGCAGCGCCCGGGCGATCGCCTTGTACTCGGCCTCGGTGATGTGGTGCGGGTCCCGCCCGCCGGTGACCCGCACGTGCAGGGCGATGCCGGCGTGGAAGGCGATCGACTCGAAGACGTGGCGGTTGAGCACCGTCGGGTAGTTCCCGCCGACGACGAACCCCGTCATCACCTCGGGCTCGCCGGTGTGCACGCAGTACGGCCGGCCGGAGACGTCGACGACGCCCTGGGCGAGCGCCTCGTCCATCGGGATCCAGGCGTCGCCGAAGCGGCGGATGCCGGACTTGTCGCCGAGGGCCTGCTTGAGCGCCTGGCCGAAGACGATCGCGACGTCCTCCACGGTGTGGTGGGCGTCGATCTCGACGTCGCCGCTGGCCCGCACGACCAGGTCGAACGACGAGTGCTTGCCCAGCGCGTCGAGCATGTGGTCGAAGAACGGCACCCCGGTCGCGACCTCGGTGCGCCCGGTCCCGTCGAGATCGATCTCGACGAGCACGCTCGACTCCTTGGTCACGCGCTCCACACGCCCGGTCCGGCTCACGCCGCCCATCCTAGGTGGCTACGCACCTACCGCTTGCGCACGGCCAGCACCTCGTCGGTGATCGTCGCCTCCTGACCGTCCGGACCGGTGGCCGTGCGCTCCGGGGACTCGCAGCGCACGACCTCCCAGCCCGCGTCGTCCAGCGCCAGCGACGCCAGCACTTCGGGTGCCGTCGCCATCCGCAACGACGGGTCCCACGACCACGGCGCCAGCCGACCGTGGCCGACGACCAGCAGCAGCCCGCCGGGCGCGACCGCGTCGGCCGCCCGGCGCAGGATCGCGGTGCGGGGGAAGTCGGAGCTCGGCGAGTGCAGGTACTGCGCCGAGACCAGGTCGAACGAGCCCTCGGGGAACGTCTCGGTGAGGTCGTGGCGCTCGGTGCGCACCGGCAGGTCACCCGCGCGCTCGGTGATGCGATCGCAGGCGGTCTGCGCGACGTCGACGGCGGTGACCTTCCAGCCCTGCCCGGCCAGCCAGAGGGCGTCGCCGCCCTCGCCCGCGCCGAGGTCCAGCGCGGTCCCGGGCTCGACGCCGTCGACGGTGGCCGCGAGGACCGCGTTGACCCGACCGCTCCACACCTGGTCGCGCTCGGCGTAGAAGCGCTCCCAGAACGTAGGGCTGCCGTCGCGGTGGGCCATCACCGCCAGGCGGCTGTCCTCGGCGACCAGGTCGGCGTTGAGCTGGCCCGCGGTCTTCGTCCCGGCAGCGGCCGAGGCGATCACGGTGGCCGACACGTCCGTCACGTTGCCGACCCCCCAGACCCCGGAGACCGCGGTCTCGCCCCGGCCGTCGACCTCGATCACCTCGCCGAACAGGACCTCGCCCATCCGCTGCTCGGTGGTGGTGAGCCCGAGCATCGTCGCCACATCGGCGCGCGCCCGACTCACCGTCGGGACGAGCAGGGCCTCCACCCCGACGACGGTGCCGTCGGCCAGCCGGACCCCGCGCAGCGCGTCGTCGGTGACCTCGAGGGCGGCGACCGGGCCGGTGACGACCTCCACGCCCCGCGCTTCGAGCTCGTCGGCGGCGTGCCGCTCGGGGACGACGGCGTCGTTGAGGAACAGGACGACGTCGTCGGTCAGCTGGCGCATCAGCCCGACGTGGTGCAGGGCCATGGTGCTCGTCGCGAGCACCCCGACCCGGCGGTCCCGGACCTCCCAGCCGTGGCAGTACGGGCAGTGGATCACGTCGCGGCCCCAGCGCTCGGCCAGGCCGGCGACGTCGGGCAGCTCGTCCACGACGCCGGTCGCCAGCACCACCCGCCGGGCCCGCAACCTCGCTCCATCTTCCGTCCCGAGGACGAACCCGCCCTCCTCGGACGCGGCGGCCGAGGTCACCCGCCCGGTCCGGACGACCCCGCCGTAGCTCTGGACCTCGGCCCGCCCGATCGCGGTCAGCTCACCCGGCGCGGTCCCCTCGCGGCCGAGGTAGTTGTGCACCCCGTCGGCCGGCGCGTTCCGCGGCTCCCCCGCGTCGATCACCAGGACCCGCCGCCGGGACCGGGCCAGGGTCAGGGCGGTCGAGAGCCCACCCGCGCCGCCACCGACCACCACGACGTCCCAGAACTCCTCGTTCATCGCTGTCTCCTCACGCTGTGCTCCGATGGACCCGAGCCTGCGCCTGTCGTCGTCGCACTGGCAAATATTGTTGCTGTAGTGGCAAACTCGGAGCCATGAGCGAGTACGCCGAGGTCCTCGACGGGGTCGGACCCCGCCTGCGCGCGCTGCGCGGTGCCCGCGGGATGACGCTGACGGAGGTCGCCGACGCCACGGGGATCTCGCTGTCCACCCTCTCCCGGCTCGAGTCGGGGGGACGCAAGCCGACCCTCGAGCTGCTGCTCCCGCTCGCGCGCTGCTTCCAGGTCGCGCTGGACGAGCTCGTGGACGCCCCGCCGACCGGCGACCCGCGGGTCCGGATGCCCGCGGTCACCCGCCACGGGATGACCGCGGTGCCGCTCACGCGGCGGCCGGGCGGCCTGCAGGCCTACAAGTTGATCCTCCCGGTGGGCTGGCCCGGCCACGAGCCCGAGCTCAAGACCCACGAGGGCTACGAGTGGGCGTACGTCCTGTCCGGGCACGTGCGGCTGCGCCTGGGTGAGGACGACACCGTCCTGCGCCCCGGCGAGGTCGTCGAGTTCGACACCCACGTCCCCCACGCGTTCGCGAACCCCGGGACCGAGCCCGCCGAGATGTTGACGCTGTTCGGGCCGCAGGGGGAGCGCGCCCACGTCCGAACCCGTACATGATCTGTGCCTC
>NZ_DASXJS010000040.1:0-16468 GCF_036497245.1 Actinomycetospora sp.
GGGGTCTTCCGCAGCGAGATCGGTCAGTGGGGTCAGCTCATCGTCAAGGACGCGCCCATCGTCGCGGCGCCTCCCGAGACCGCCGGCGGCTCGGCATCCGTCGCGCCCCCGGGCGGGGCGCCGCCGACGTCCCCGGGCGGAAAATCCACGCCTCCGGAATAGCGCGCCAAACCCGGCCACCACCCGAACGGCATGGGGGCGCCACCCGAACAGGGCATCTACAGGCGACGAGCCGGATGGGCGGCCTTCGGGGGTTCCGCGTCCAAGACCGGTCAGGTGACCGGTCAGCTGAGCCGTTCGGTCCTGGAGCCGGCTGCGCCGGAGATGACCGCGTACTGGAACTTCGTGGCGCTCTCCCCGGGCACGGCCTGGGGGTCGGTGAGCACGACCTGCACCGGAGTCCGGTGCGGGGTGCCGTCAGCACAGTCCGGAATGCACTCCGTGACCTCTTCCTGGCCACTTCCCTCGGAGTGGGCCGTGGTCCAGGACGTCCACGTCAGATCGATCAGTGTGTCCTTCCCGTCGCCGCATTCGAGGGTGATCGAGGGTGGCCGCTGGACGAGATTCCCCGAGCAATCGGCGACGCTGCTCTCGACGCTCGCCACGGGTGATACCGACGTAGGTACCGCGAAAGTCGGAGTGGGCGGCCGGGGTGGTCCGGTGCTCGCGCACGCACCCAATGCCGTGACGCACGCGAGCAATGCGACTACGGAGAGCGATTCACCAGAGAAGCGTCTTACGCTCGACCGTGGCACGAGATGAGGATGCTCCTCGCCGAGTCTCGATGGAAGGCCGCCGATCAGTGATCCAGCAACTGCGGGGATGGGGCCGCTCGGTCCGGCTCGCGTTGGGCGGGAGGCCCGAGGCGCCGAAAGCTTATGACGCCTTCATGTCCTACAGCCATGTGGACACCGAGTTCTCCTTGCAGTTGCAACGGCAGGTCGAGCGATTCGGGAAACCCTGGTACGCGCCGCCTCCGACGAGAATTTTCCGGGACGACGCGAGCATGTCGGCTTCCTCCGATCTGTGGCGCTCCATCACGAACGGGCTCGAACGTTCGGAATGGCTGCTCCTGCTCGCTTCGCCGGCCGCGGCGCAGTCACCGTGGGTCCGGGAGGAGATCGCATGGTGGCTGGAACACCGGTCGCTCGAGTCCGTCCTCCTGACCATCACGTCCGGAGACATCTGTTGGGATGACGGGGGATTCGATCCGGACCGGTCGTCCTCGATCCCCGAGCCGCTACTGCGCGCCTTCGAGAAGGAGCCTCGCTGGGTCGATCTCCGGGGAGTCCGTGACGCGCCCGGCCACGACTTCTCCAACCCGCAGTGGGCGGACAAGGTCGCCGACCTGGCGGCGACCGTACGCAAGGTCGACAAGGACGTCATCGTCGGCGACCACGTCCGGGAGCGGCGGCGCACGACGCGGTGGGTCCGCGGCGCCGCGTCCGTGCTCACGGTCCTCCTCGTCCTCGCGGTCGGACTGTCGCTCTTCGCCTGGTGGGAACGATCGGTCGCCGTCGACCAGACGAACACCGCCCAGTCGAATCTGGTCCTCGCCAAGGCCGATCAGCTGCGTCCCACCGATCCGTCGCTGGCCGCACAGCTCAGCGTGCTCGCGCGCGACATCGCGGCGACCCCGGACGCCCAGGCGGCGATCGTGGGCAGCCAGGGGACCGTCCTGTCCCGTCGCATCGATCTCTCCTCCCAGGACGCCGGCGGGGCCGAGGGCGTCGGCGCCATCGCCGCCGGCCCCGACAACACGGTCGTCGCGGCGAGCGCCAACGGCTTCACGGTGACCGACGTCGATCACGACCGGGAGAGCCCACTCACCCCCGATTGGACGGAGCTCGTCGCGACCGGCGACAACGGTCATCTCCTCGCGGCGGTGTCCTGGGACGGGCGAGCACGGCTGTTCCGGCTCGACGGGCTCCGGCCACCACGCCTGCTCGAGGACACGGTGAGATCGCAGACCGGTCTCGTGCACGCCGTTGCCGTCAGCGGCGACGGCACGCGGCTCGCCCTGGTCGAGGCCGACCAGCAGTGGCATTCCTGGGACGTCCACGACCCGGCCCACCCGGTGGCCGCCCCCGCGACGCCGATCCCGGGCGGGCTGTCGTCGGTCGCGTTCTCCCCGGACGGACGAACCGTGGCCACGGGAGGCGCCGACGGGGTCGTCAGGGTGTGGGCGGTGGGTGCCGACGGAGGCCTCGCGCCGTTGACGACGCTTCCGGGCACCGGCAGCTCCGTCACCGCGCTCGCCTATCGCGGGGACGGCTCGCTGCTCGCGAGCGGTGGCGACGACGGCCTCGTCCATCTGTGGCTGACGGCGACGCCCGACCATGCGGCCGCCATCGGTCAGGCGTTACGGGGCCACGAGGGGCAGATCACGGCCCTCGCGTTCCAGGCGAACAGTCCGTTCCTCCTCTCCGCATCCGTGGACACCACCCTGAGGCGTTGGAACGTGTCCGACCCGGCGCTCGAGAACCTGCCGAGCCAGGTCCTGGCCGGCAGTGTTGCCTCGGTGGAGTCGATGATCGTCCTGAGTGACGACCGGGTCGTGAGCAACGACAGCAGCGCGTCGGACACGCGGATCTGGGAGAACCAGAGCAACGAGGTGCCGGCAAACCAGGACACACAGTTCACGGCATCACTCGTGCGTTTCTCGGCAGACGGCCGCTCAATGGTGGTGGGCGGCGCCGGTCCGGGCGGCCTGGGCCCCCGCGGAGGAATACTCGTCCCGGTGTCCGGCAACCAAATCTCGGGGCCCCCGACCAGGCTCAGTGTCACCGGACTCCTGCTCGACGTTTCCTCGAGCCGGGCATTACTCGCGGCGGACCTGAGCCCCGGCCTGCCGCTCACCGGACCACTCGGACTCGTCGATCTGGGCCGCACCGACGAACCGGTCCTGGGCACGATCCCCGGGACCGGGTCAGCATATTTCGATCCCACCGGGCGATATGTCCTCGTCGGGCGGAACCCGACCGACGAGCATCCCGACTCGGCGCAGGTCGAGCTCTGGGACGTCTCCGACCCGTCATCACCACACCTCCGGTGGTCCTCGCCCGCGGGCGCGTTCAACTCGGTGGCTTTCGACGGCACCTCAGGCCGGATGGCGATCTTCACCCGGCCCCAGCGCGGGCCCGGGTGGATCGAGGTATGGGACGACGTGACCCGCCAGGACCCGCGATGGAGGATCCCCGTGCCGGATGCTGATCAGATTCCGAGCGGCACGCTCCTGCTCACTCCCGGGGGACAGCAAGTCCTGCTGGGGTTCGGGACCGACGGAGGACCCGTCGGGCCATCGGCCCAGATCGACTTGTGGTCCGTCACCGACACACCGGCAGCCCCGGTCACCATGAAGACCGGCCAGTCGAGCGAGATCACCTCGCTGGCGGCGCGCCCCGGCGGCTCCGAGATCGCCGCGGGGTCGGGCGACGGCACGATCCAACTGGTCCAGGTCTCGGCCGACGCGCTCACTGACGTCGGTCCTGCCTTCACCGATCTGTCGAGCGGCTACGGCCCTGGTGCCGTGATCCCGGACCACCGGCAAGGTGCGAACGGGCTCACTGCCTCCGCTGTGGAGGGCATGCAGTTCTCCCCCGACGGCAGCGCGCTGGTGACCACCGAGGGCGGCCACACCCGGCTCTGGAGCCTGGACTCCGACGCCCTGTCCGACCGGATCTGTCGCACCGTCGGTGCCACGATCGATCCCACGATCTGGCAACGAACGATCCCGAGCCTGCCGTATCGACCAGTCTGCTGAGCGCGGCCGCGGCGTCGCGCCGTGATCGTCACCGATCACATGGGGGGACCACAGCGGCCCAGCCGTCGGCAGTGCTCCAGGACGCCGCGGGCGGCGGCGCCGGGCGGCAGGTCCGGGGGACGACACCACGAGGGCTGACGGGGGTCCGAGCGTCCGCCGGCGGTGAGCAGGACCGCCGCACGGAGCCCGCTCGTCATCGCCCCGGCATTGACGTCCTCGCTCGGCCGTCCGCAGCACGTACGATTCCGGAGTCCCCGATCGAAGGCTACGTGCATGACCCACGACGGAGCGTCCAAGCTCAGCTCTCGGCTCTCGGAGCAGACCCGGCAGGCGGACGGGGCGCAGCCCGTCGAGGTCGTGGTGGAGCTCAGCGCGCCGACCGTCCCCGCGGGCAGCTCGCGGCCGGAGCGCATGGAGGCGGCTCGCACCGCGTTCGACCGCACGGCGCGCGCCGTGGAACACCTTGTCGACAAGGTCGGCGGCCACGTCACCGACACCGCGTGGATCAACGCCACGATCCGAGGGCACGTCCCGGTCAGCGGACTCGCGGCGTTGGCGGACGACGACGCTGTGGCGGCCATCGACTTGCCGGGACCGCTCACCACCGATCACGACTGATCAGCGGCACTGCAGGAGACCCTGCCCCTGGACCTCGACACCAACCCCGGGAACAGCCACCGTGCCCGTGGTCAGGAGCCCGCGCACCTGCTCCGGGAGCAACGACGGTGCCCGCTGCAGATAGGTGCAGACCAGCCCGGCGACGTGCGGGGCGGCGTAGCTCGTCCCGTACCCGGCCTCGCCGAACCCCCCGCCGACGACGGCACACGCGATCGTGGCCCCGGGCAACCCGCCCGGGGCGACGACGTCGGGTCCCGCGTGAGCGCCCGCCGTCCCGCGGCTGCTGTACCCGGCGACCGTCCGGCCCGACAGGTCGGTCGCCCCCACCACGACGACGCCGCGGGCGTCGGCCGGGGAGGTCATCGTGCCGGCTCCGGGCCCGGCGTTCCCCGCGCTCTTGACGATGGTCAGGCCCAGGTCCCAGGCGGTGTCGAGCGCCCGGGCGTTGCGGCCGGTCCCGTCCCCCGCCGGCCCCATGCCCCAGGAACAGTTGACCACGTCGACGCCGTCCTCGAGGGCCTGCTGGATGGCCAGGACACCGTCGAAGTCGTCCCCGTTGAGCAGCGCATTCGTGGCGAGGACCTTGTAGGAGTAGATCGTCGCCTCCGGCGCCATGCCGGTGTGCACGTCGTGCTCGGCGGCGACGATCCCGGCGACGGCGGTCCCGTGCTCTCCCGGGAACCCCCACGACTCCACGGTGTAGTTACGCCGGTGCACCACACGCCCGATCAGGGCCGGGTGCCCGAGTGCCACCTCCGAATCGATGACGCCGACGACCACCCCCTTCCCGGTCAGGCCCGTCTCCACCGCGAACGGCGGGTACCGCACCGTCTGGAGGTTCGTCGGTGCGGCGTCGGCCCGCAGACGCACCGGGACGTCGAGGGCGCTCACCTCGGGTGCGGCAGCGACGTCGGCCAGGACCTCGGGCGGCGCCTGGGTCCGCAACGTGCCGTTGAGCCAGCAGACCTGGGTGAGGTGCGTGGCCAGCGGTACGGCGGCCCGTGGCGTGGACGGCGGCCGGAACGTGCTCCCGGTCTGACGCTCGACCTCGTCGTAGACGGAGCCGAGCGTCGAGTACGCGGAGGACCGGTGTTCCTGCACGAGCGCCTGGCGGACCGAGGTGTTCGCGGTCACCCGGAACCCCGTCCCGGTGCGCTGCTCCGACCCCGGCTCGGCCGGAGCCACGAGGGTGCTGACCGACTCCGCCGGGGCGGCGAGAGAGAACTCGATCACGGTCGCCGCATGGGAGTCCCGAGCGGCCGCGAGGGTCTCCGCCGCGCCACCGACCGGCGGAGACGTCCGGATCACCGCCTCGCAGAAGGCGTCGGTGGCCTTCTCCTCCACCGCGGCGCCCAGACGCCGACGGACGAGGTCGCGCTCCGGTATGCGGCTACCTCCGACGGACGCGCTCATGGTGCCTTTCCCTTCCCAATCCGTCAGACGACCGAGACCTGCACGCGGGCGAACCCGGTGGTGTAGTCGCGCAGCAGCAGCGCGGTGTTGTTCGACGAGGACAGTTCGGGGCTGTCGGTGCTGACGATCCAGCCGAGGAAGTACTGGCCGGGCGGGACCGACGACGGGACGGCAAGGGTGAGCGAGCCACTCCACCAGGTCGAGAACGTCGTCCAGGTGAAGGTGCCGATCTCGCGGTCCGTGGCGGAGATGACGTCGTTCGTCGAGAGGTAGAACGAGAGCCGGACGTTCTGGGCCGGCACATTGCCGCGGTTCTCCACGTGCACGAACTGGATCGCCACCGAGCTGCCGCGCTGGATCGTCTCGCTCGCGATTCGCGTCATCACCAGGTTGCCCGTGGTGCCGGGGTTGGAATGCGCCTGCGACCAGGTGGCCATGTCGGTGAACTGCGTGACCGCCCACGTCCCGGCCGCGACGTTCGCGTTCACCCAGGCGAGCATGCTGCGCACGGCGTTGTGGTCATCCTGCCGGGAGTACCAGAGCGAGCCGTAGTTGGGCGGCTGCTGGTAGGTCCCCGGGTACAGCAGGGCCATCCGGCGCTGCTCGTGCTGCAGCGTCAGCGCATGGCCGAGCTCGTGGGTGAGCGACTTCCGGAACTGGGCCTCGTTGCCGGCGATGGCCGGATTGATCAGGATGTCCGTCTCGGTGATGCGGTTGCCGCCGGTCCACGTGTAGCAGACACCGTTGGCGCCGAGCGTCTCCCAAGTGTCGAACCCGGCGGTCGTCATCTGCGCGCTGGTCAGGACCCCGACGTTGTTCTGGCCGTTGTTCGCCACGGGCAACCGGTCGCGGATGGGCTGGTTGTCCGACGTCCGCACCTTGTAGGCGAACAGACCGAGGTTGTTGCCCACGAGGGCGTTCCAGCTGCTGCGGCAGTGGCTCGTCCACGCCCAGTTGTCGTTGTCGGGCATGTAGTGGAAGTGGCTCTGGAAGGCCGTCACGTAGTTGCCCGACAGGATCCCCTCGGCCGTGCCCGCGCCCGGCGTCTCCTGGCTGCGGCCCTCGATGTTGGGCGCGGGCGGAGTGGCCGGTGGGGACTCCGACGGGGCCGCGCGGGTCGGCCCTGGATTCCCGCTCGACGTCGTAGCGCCCTGCGCTTCGCGGACGGACTCGATGACGGCGTCCAGGCTCAGCGCCGCGACCCGACCGCTCTCCGCCGCCGCGGGGGGCCGGACCTCCGCCTGCGGGACGGACGCCTCGTCGGGCCCACGCTCCATCGGCGCCGGGGACGTGGTCACCTGCCGGATGTACCGCGCGGCCTCGTAGGTCGCTTCGGGCTCGACCGTCGCGACGCCCTCGTGGAACCCGGTCAGCGCGCGGCCGGAGGCGTCCGCGACCACGGCCCCTCCCTCGCGCACCTGCAGGACATGACGCAGCCAAAGCTCCCCGTCCACGCGGTCGGCGAAGATCAGGTAGCGATGCCCCGGGCTCAGTCGGAACGAGTTCTCCGTCGACACGGTGGACCCGTCGGCGTAGGCGCCTCCGGTGTCGTTGACCGTGACGTGGGCGTCCCCCTCGCGACCGCGCACCACCCGGTCGACCTGGAACACGTAGCTCGTCCGGAGCACTCCCAGACCGGCCGGCGTGTAGGTGACCCCCTGCGCCAGAGTGACCTCGGCGATCAGGTCGGACGAACGCACCTGGTCCGCGAGCGCCGGCGGCCGGGCGTCAGAAGTCTCGGACCTCGGCGGCGGTGCATCGGCAATGAGATCGACCCGATCGCCGGTGGCGCCGCCGTCGGCGTTGTCGGACGGGTTCATGGTGTCCTCCTGTGGATCAGGCCGGGGCCTGCGCGAATACGTGGTCGATGAACGCGAGCGCGGCGGCCCGGTTCTCTCGCCCGGACACCCCAGGCCGGACGAGGGGATGCCCTACTCGCCGAATGTCCTGCTTCGGGCACGAATAACAGAGTGACCCCGATCACACTCCACAGACAACGACTGAAAGAGTGAATTCATCGGTCGTCCCGGCCCACCAATGCCTCGATGACTCCGGTCTTCCATTCGCATTCAGCGACGAAACCCAACGCGGAGACGGAGCCGAAGCCGGACGTTTTCGCCCGACCTCTGGACCCGGCGTCACGTCGACCGGTCAGGCCGGTGCGATATCCGCGACCGCGAGGTACTGGGCCTGCCGGGCGGCTTCCTCCTGCTCCTGCACGTAGGCGCGCTCCGCGGGAACCCGGACCGACTGCACGAGCTCGCCGGCCCGCCGTGCGACCTCGGAGCCCGCGCCCAGCTCCTCGGCCCTGCGGAACGCGGCCTCGCCTCGGCCCGGCGTCGCGGCGCGCGAGCAGCTCCTCGAGCGCTGCCTCGACGTCGGGCGCGGGCGGGACCTCGCCCGCCTCCGGTAGCCCGACGAGTCGTGACGACGAGTCAGCGAGACGTCGGCTGCGATGCCACCACTGGGTCTGGATCGACCACCGCAACCACCTCAACCCCCCAGTTATGAGCAGAGTGTGACCCTCCGCCGCGTGATCGTCCGGCTCATCACCCGAATGCCCGTTGTCGGCACCATGCTCCCCGGCACGTCGCCCCACGTGGCTTACTCACAGGTCAGGGCGAGCATGACGCGGGCCGCTGGACGGTCTCGCCGGCGGTGCGAGGGTCAGCGGAGGGCTCGACTGGACGTGCCGCGACGGCATCGGACCGGCCGGAGCGCGCCAGGCGAGCGACCTCCCCGTGGACGGCGCACCCGCCGACATCGGCGGCATCACCGGCGCGGAGATCGCCCGTCCCATCGGCTTCGACGCCCACTGACTCGCCGGCGCCGGCGCGGCCCCCGGCGCCAGCACCGACGCAGCCCCCGGCACCGCGGAGTCCGACGGCGGCGGGACGGCCACCGCGCCGGGCTGCGTGAGGCTGTTCATGTTCCACTCCGTCGCGGTGGGCAACGGGGCCGAGGTCGGCCCGCCGAAGAACCCACCGTCCGACCTGCCGACACCCTCGAGCAGCATCGCGGCGTACTTCTCCGGGAAGTCGGTCAGGTGCGGCGCGATGTCGCCGTCCCACACCACGAGACCGTCCAGCACCTGCTGCGGCCACTCCGGCATGTCGGCGGCCGCGCGGGGATAGCCGGCGCGTTCGACGAAGCGCGACCAGTCGCCCGGTGCGCCCGTCGAGTCGACGAACTGGCGAGCCTTGATCGTGAACGCGATCCCGATCCGCTCCTGGAGGGCGAACAGGTTGTGGGGCGTGGGCGGACGGCCCGCCCGCGCAAGCACGTCGACGAAGTACGTCGGAGACAGCCGCGGCGCGGTGCGCTCAGGGACGACCGTCGAGGTCGACGTCGAGGCCGACGGCGAGCCGTTCTGCCGCTCGAACCAGCGCCACAACGTGACCGGCCAGAGCACGCACTTCCCCGCCACCCGGACGAAGCGAGCGGGGTTCATGGCGATGAGCGTCCAACTGATCAGCACGATCCCGATCATCGGTCCGAAGAGGTCGAACGCGTCGCTGTTGCGGGGCCGTCGGATGTCCTCCTTGAGCAGGAAGCGACGACCGAACACCATCCAGCAGCCGAACGCGACCAGGACGTAGATCAGCAGGAGCCAGCCGAAGAAAGCCATCGCGTCAGCCCGCCAGGATTCGTGCGGGCAGCCCCGCCACGTCGGGGGCCAGGTGAGCAGTCCGGTTCCTGGCCACGAAGGCGGTGACCCGCAGGGCGGCACGCGCCGAGACCGTGTTCTCGTGGGAGGGCGCGTCGTCGATCAGCAGTTCGTCGGGCGGGAGCAGCGGGATGACCCGGAGACCGACCGTCAGGAGCCGACCGCAGGGCACGTCCGGAACGCCCCCCTCGAGTCGCATGGCCATCTCGGCCGCGGGAGACATCTGCGGTGTCTGGACCAGGAGCCACCACGTCGCGAACCCGACGCATCGGGCGGCGAGGCGGTGATCTCCCCGCTCGGCGGCCGACTCCGTGACCGCGGCGAGCCAGGACCACACCCGGACCGGCGCCAGCTTGTCGCCGTCCGCCACGCACTCCGTGTACCGGACCATGAAGTCCTTCTCGGAATGCGCCCACGCCGGGTCGCTCGTCCTCGCGCCCGCGCGATTGATGGCGATGACCGCGGCGTCCATGCCGTCGCGCGTGCCGCCGGTGCTCGCCTGGCGCTCGAAGGCAGCGAGCAGCTCGGAGGCTCGGGCCAACGTCGTGCTGTCCGCAATGATGATCTCGTCCCGCGGCCGCTCCGGCGCTCGGACGGTCCTGCGACCGAAGATCCCCATCGAGTTCCCCCTCGTCGTCTGTGTGTCTACGCAGACCCGAGCCGGCGCAACGCGGCTCGGGCGGTGTCGATCTGGTGATCGGCGTCCGCCATCGCGCGGGCCAGCCGATCGGTCTCCACGGCCAGTGGACGCAGCACGTCCTGGTCGAAATGAGCCGACCCGGCGTCGCGCCAGGAGGCGAGCAGGGTGCGTGAGGAGCGCTCGAGCGACGCCTGCAGCACCGTGACGTGGTCACGCGCGGCCCGCAGCCCGCTCACGGCACCTCCCTGACCAGGACCGGAAGCCCGTTCAGGTGCAGACGCCGGGCCACCCAGAGGCGGTGGCGCCCGGCCTGGATCTCGAAGCGGCCGTCGGGTCGCCGGACCGCGACCACGGCGTGCTCGGCGCCGCCGAAGAAGACGTCGTAGATGGCCAGCAGACTCCGCGCGGTGCCCACGAGGCCGGCCCGCTCGTCGAGCGCGCGGAGGTCGTCGCGACCCGTGCCGGGCTCCAGCAGCGGGAGGAGGTCGTCCTCGAGCAGCCGCAACCCGTCCATCATCTCCTGCGGGGTGATCTTGACGAAGTCGGCCGGGCCGCTGATGGGGTCGAGGTCGACGAGCCGGTCGAGCGGGACGAGAACGCGGTCGGTCGACCCGATCCGTGGGCAGTGCGCGCCCCGGACGGCGTCGCGCACCTGCCCCGCGACCTCGTCCCGCAGCGTGTCGACCACCTTCTCCCGGGCCTCGTCGACGATGTGGTCCACGACGTCGTCGAGCATCCGGTCGAGCGGTCCCTCGGTCCCGGGGGTCACCGCCCGCGGTGAGGGCGGTGCACCGGAGCGGGTCAGGATCCGTCGCGGGTCGGCGACGTCACGCGGCGCGTGATGGCGTGCGACGGCCGAGGAGAAGGCGGCGGAGGCCCGCCCGAGGCGCTCCCAGAACGTCCGCAGCTGCGCGGCGCCCCGCTGCGCGAGCGATCGCCCGGCGTCGACGCGGGCCGATGTCTCGCGGCGGAGGTCGACGAGGACCGCGGCGACCTCACGTTGTATCCGCTTCCCGTCCTCCAGATCGTCCACCGCACCGGCCAGCTCGGCCTGCGCCCGCTGGAACCTGGCCTGGTCCCGCGGATCGACGGACGCCAGCTGACGCCGCGCGTGCTCGACGCCACGACGAAGCCCGTCGACGGCTGCGCGGACCTCCGCGTCGATGCGCGCGCCGGCGGACTCGACGCCACGACGCGCCGCGTCCAGTTCCTGCGCGTGCCGGCCGAGGGCCGCCGCGGCGCGCGGGAGCTCCGCCGGATCGGTGATCCGGACCGTCGCATTCACCGCCACCGCAGGCTCCGGATGTCGTTCGCCATCGTCCGGAGCATCTGGGACTGCTTGGCCAGCGCCTCGGCGTGCGCGGACAGCTGACGGGCCTGCTGATCGATCTGGGTCCGGAACTTGTCGGCCTCGCGCCCGCGGAACCGCGACATCCCGCTCATGGCGCTGCGGATCGCCCGGGCCTCGGTCGTGAGCGCCTGCTGCGACCGGGCGAGGGCGGCGGCTCCGCGGTCGAGCTCGTCGGGATCGAACTCGACGGCGCTCACCGGCGTCGCCGCACCGCGTCGGCTGCCCAGCCCGGGTCGGGCAGCGGGTAGGGCCGGACGGTCTCGGTCCGGTCCAGGTCGGGCTGGTGGACGATCATCGATCCGTTCTGGAGCCGGGCGGCCTGAGCAGCACCGACGAGGCGGTGGGACGCGTCGGGTGAGCACTGGCCCACCACCCGGGCACCGAACTCGCCGAGCGCCCCGTGCCCGAGCCGCCGCTCGAGGTTGTCGACCGAGTCGACGGTCGCCAGGACGTGCACGCCGACGTCCGAACCGTCACGCAGGATCGTCAGGAGGTCCGCCTGCGGGCTGCCGTCCGGGTCGAAGTCGTCGCCGAGCTCGCGCATGCGGTGCAGACCCTGCAGCGCCAGCACCACCCGCCCGCCGCCGTAGTCGTCGCGCTCCAAGCGACCCCGGACCTCGTCGGCGAGGTCGCGCAGGACGCGGCCGAGCTTGCGTCGGCGCAGGTGGACCGCGTCCGGCAGGTTTCGGAGGGCTGCCGCGAGCGCCTCGCCCTGCTCCTCGTCGGCGCCGAGGCCGTCCACGGCGATCACCCGCACCGGCGCCGCGGAGCGGACGACGAGGGTGAGCAGGGCGGTGGCGAGCACTCCGACGGCGACGTCGGGGTCCCGGTCGCAGACGAGCACGTGCGCCCCGGCGTCCCGGCGTAGGTCGACGGCCCCGGAGCTGCCGATCGCGATCGGCATCCCGACGTGGGCCCGCAGCACCTTCGCGTCGGGCGCGACGGTCCCGGCGAGAGCGGCGCCGAACTCGGGGTCCTCGCGCAGGTCGACCGAGCGGGTCCCGTCGAAGACGAGCGGGCGGACGTGCTGGGCGCCATGCTCGTCGGCCCGCCGTCGTTCCCGCTCGAGAACGGCGTCGCGGGCATCGTCGTCGGTGAACGCCACCTGGAACTCGACGTTGCCGTCCTTGCTGCCACCGTCGGCGTTGTAGATGGCCTGCCCCGGCCGGACCAGGCGGGCACCGCCCGGGTTGTCGTCGGCGAGGAACAGCCGGGCGTCGGCCTCGCTGCTCTTGAGGACGATGCGGACGGCGATCTGGTCGAGGGTTCCGCGGAGCAGCCCGAGGGTGCCCTGACCGCGCAGGGTCTGGGTGCCGAGCACGGTGTGGATGCCGAAGGCGCGGCCCTGGCGCACCACGTGGTCGAGGTGCGCGGCGCACTCGTGCGCGACCGCGTCGTCCTCGGCGAAGATCACCTGGAACTCGTCGATGACCACCAGGACCCGGGGCAGCCGATGCCCCGTGCGCTCGCGGTACTCCCGCAGCGAGTCGGAGCCGGCGCCCTGCGGTCCCCGGAACAGGGTGGCGCGCTCGTCGATCTCACGGCGTAGACCGCGCAGCACCGACAGCCCGAACTCCCGCTCGCTCTGCACCGCCACCACCCGCGCGTGGGGCAGGCCGGCCGCGGCGTACGGCTGGAACTCCACACCCTGCTTGAAGTCGAGCAGGTAGAGCTGCAGCTCCGCCGGTGAGTAGCGGCGGACCGCGTTGATGATCAGGGTGTGGAACAGCGACGATTTGCCGGAGCCGGGCAGGCCGCCGACCAGCACGTTCTGCTCGAGGTCGCGCCCGAGGCGGAGGGCGACCTCGGTGTCCCGCCCGCGGAGGCCGATGGGGATCTGCAACGCCGACGTGCTGGTCGCGTCGGCCGGGCCGCCCTCCGTCACCAATCGCGAGGAGTCGATCACCACGGCGGGGGCGTCGATCGACGCCGTCCCGTAGCCGTGGACGATCGCCCGGGCGGCCCGGTCGTCGTAGCCCTCCCAGGAACCGTGGGTGTAGACGGCGCCGGAATGCCCGATCGCGGGCACGTCCACCCACGCCGAGCCCGCGTGCCCGAACACCAGCGGGTACTCCATGAACATCTCGAAGCCGGGCCAGGCCTCGCCCTCGGCCCCGGACGTCACGAACTTCGGGGTGAGGTACCCGGCGTCGGTCGGGGACCCCGGCCGGATACCGCGGTGTGCTGACGACGGGTCCGTGACGAGGTACAGCGCCACCCCGACCCGGTTCCCGGAATCGAGGATCTGGCGCAGCCGGGCGACGGCCTCCGCGTCGAAGCCCGTCGGGAAGCCGGTCACGACGACGACCTCGTACTGCTCGGTGAGCATCCCGGCGTCGGCGTTGTAGGCGTCGAGGTCGTCATAGGCGTCGCGCAGGCAGCGCTGCTGCAGCGTCGCCATGCGGTCGGTGACGCGTCGCAGTGCGGCCGTGATGTCGGCGGGCTCGGACCACACCCGGCCGTCGATGAGGTCCTTGTCCAGTTCGAGCAGCTCCAGGAAGGGGCCGGCGCTGTGGCCCTGCCGGATCGGGTCGATCCAGGTGAAGCGCATCGAGCGCGGTGCCGCCGTCGCGAGCCGGCCGAGGATCATCGCCCGGAGCCCGGCGCAGGCCTGCTCGTAGGGCAGGTTCTGTGGGTCAGACACCACCGTGAGGCTCGGGCTGCACGCGGACGTGGTGAACGGGACCACGATCCCCGATCGACCGGGGAAGGGCTCGACGTCGCAGACCTTGGTGAAGACGATATCGCCCTGGCGCCCCGGGCCCCGCGAACCCACGTACCCGTCGGCCCGACGCAGCTCGGCGTAGGGGTTCGCGCCGTGGTCTGCCGCGAACCGTGTCCCTGCCGCGACGTGCGCGGCCAGGTCGCGCTCGCGCGCCGCCTCGGCGTCATGGACGGCCTGTTCGGCCTCGGACAGCGCTGCCCGCCAGGCGCCGGCGACCCGGGCGGACTCCTGCGCGCGCTCGGCGGCCATCGATCCGAGCGTCATCCGCGCCCACATCCCACCGCCGTCGAACCGGGCCTGGTGGTCTGCGAGCTCCGCGAGATACGCCCCGTCGATCGCGACCGCGGTCAGCCGTTTCCGGACCTCGGCGCTCAGGCGACCGGCCGAGAGGTCCGCTCGGACAGCCTGGTCGGCGGCGCGCAGATCGTGCATCCGGGTCCGCTGCGAGGAGATCGTCTCCTGGTGGTCGAGGTGGTGGCGGACCATGTCGGCCAGCAGCAGCACGGGATCGAGCACGAAGGGATCGGGCCGGCCGGGCGGAGTCCCGTGGCGCTCCACGGCGTCGACGGCCGCCCACATCGCGTCCGGCGCACAGAGCGCATGGGCCGCAACGGCGAAGTACTCGAGCCGGTCCACCTCCTGGATGCCCAGCCGCGGATCGAGCCACAAGGTGCGCAGTCCCTCGACGACCTGGGTCACGTGACGCCAGTCCCCCGCCGGGACCTGCCCCGGGCGGATGTCGGGCAGGGGGTGGCCGAACTCGGCCATGTGGTGCGCGAGCTCCTCGAGATACTCGGTGCGCTGCTCCCGCACCGAGTACTCGACGAACGCCGCGGAGTCGCGACCGACCGCGTCGAGCAGTCCTCCTTGCCGGAAGGGCTGTTCACCGCGGCGCCGCAGGACGTCGGTCCACGCCCACACGGCGAGTCCGACGACGTGGAAGGCGCCGTCGTCGCGGTCGAGCGTGGCGCGGTCCCACCGTCCGGCGAGGTCCTGCTCGGACATCGGTGGTGCCGCCCGGTAGGCGCCGAGTGCTGCGACGAGATCGATGAACAGCGACCCCCGCCGGTGTTCCTCGTCCCCCGCCCGGTCACGTGCCGGCACCGCCGTCATCGGCTACTCCCCCCGTTTCACCGCGGCCCCGCGCCGCCCGACGTCCGTCGCCGAGGTCATGCCGACTGTTACTCGACGATCACGATTCACCCGTTCGAGCGCTCCGTAACAGTGACGATCCCGCAAGCGAGCTTCGTACTGGCGACGCTCGGTGATAACGCGAGCGCACGACGGCGGGGGGTTCGGTGTCGAAGTTCTGTGATGGCTGTGGTCGGCGGGTCGACGTGACCAGCCGATGCGCCTGCGGCGCCGGCCTCGACGGCCCGACCGTCGCCCTGGCCCAGCGCGCACTCACCGACGCGGCCCGGAGGACGACGGCGACCCCAGGCTCGACCGTGGCACGGATCGATCTGGCCACCCGGACCTCGAGGCGGCAGAGCATCGCGACCACCGTCGTGATGACGGTTGTCCTCGTCGGGATCACGGGCGCCGTGCTGGCGATCGGCCTCGCTGCCGCCTCGCGGAACGCGACCGCACAGCATGGTGGCGTGTCGTCATCGGAGATATCGCCGACGCCTGTCGCCTCGGATGCGTCGGAAGCCTCGGCGCCGTCGTCCTCGGCTTCCGCCGATCCCGCGTCGGCGCTGGAGGCTCAGCGTGAGGCCGACCGCGGAGCACTCACCGCCGCCGACGGCTCGTGGGTTCCCCAGGTCAGTTCGAAGAGGGTCGGCCTGGTGGCCGACGGGATCACCTACGACAACGACGCGATCTGGCGCCAGTTCAGCACCATCAGCTCGGCCCACCCCGATGCCCGCCTCCTCTGGTCGGGCGATTGGGCGAGCTTCAGCCAGAGCGGGTTCTGGGTGACGGTGATCGACGAGCCGTCCGCGAGCGCCGCGTCGGCCAACGCCTGGTGCGATGCCCAGGGATTCCCGGCCGACCAGTGCTTCGCGCACCGCCTCCTAACGACGAGCGCGCCGGGGAAGAACACCGTGCCCCGCCATTGACGGCCCCTGGGCTGATCAAGTGGTCGATCGCTGATCTATCGAGCAGACGGACCGCGGCATCCCCTCATCAGGCCGCCGCGTCTCCCTCGGCGTTGCCGTCCTTGCGCAATGGCGCGCTCATCCACAGCAGGACGTCGAAGGCCCTGAGCAGGCTGACATCGCACAGCTCGACCTCGGCCGACGCCCACTCGAGCAGCGCCACCAGTTTCTCGTTCCGCAGGAGGCAGTGGT
>NZ_DASXJS010000041.1:0-22900 GCF_036497245.1 Actinomycetospora sp.
CAAGGACATCAGCTTCTCGTTCTCCCGCCCCATCCAGGCCAGCGACGGCGTCGTGATCTCCGAGCTCCCGATCTTCACCGTCGGGCTGACCTCACTCGCACCCGGAGCCCGGCTCACCTGCTACTGGGACGACCTGCACGACCAGATGCAGTTCCTGCGCAGGCAGGGGCTCGAGGGCGAGGACTTCGTCGTCTACGTCGGCTACCGCGACCTGCCCGGCACCGACTACAGCAACAGCTGGGACATCCAGCCGCTGGTCTACAAGGGACTGCGTCAGCCGCCGCATCCCGAGGAGCACAGTCAGGACCAGGCCGGGGAGGGCGGCTCCGTCAGTACCGAGGGCGCGTCCACCATCGAGAACAGCTCGGACGGAGGCGGCGCGCAGGGCTCTCCACCCGAACCGACCGGCGAGCCCGCGACCACCGCTGCCGCGCTCGACCGGACCTGAGTCGGCTGCGCCGTACCGCCGGCCAGTGGCGCCACGAGGTGTACCGGGGACCGCGCCGGGGGTACGTCGTGCGATCCGTCCCGGTGGTCGAGTCGCGGCCGCGAATACGTCACGGTCGACGAAGGAGATGCTGATGGTCGAAGTCCCCGACCGGGTCGCGGGAGAGCGAGCCGCCGACCCCGGGAACGAGAGCAGCGTGGAGAGCGGCCACGACACCCCGGAACCGGACGCGGCGGTCCAGGTGCCCGAGCTGGTGGGGATACCGGCGGCGGAAGCCCACGACCGAGCGCTGGACGCCGGGGTGCTGGCCGTCGCCGAGAACGCCTGGCACACCGGAGGCGGCCGGGCCCACGTCGGTCGCCAGGATCCGGCTCCGGGCACCGAGCTCCGCGCCGGGGCGATCGTCCGGATCTGGATCAGCACCGGCTAGGACGTCTCCCGCCTGGTGCCGGCTACCTGGTATTGCTCACGCGGCACCGAGTCCGTCGTCGATCCAGACCGCGAAGGTGAGGGCACGCTCGCCGCCGAGTGGCGTGAGGGCGTCTCGGACGGTCAGCGCATGCTCGCGCAGCGCCCCCACGGACAGTGTCTGAAGTGCGTGGAGGTCGGCAAGGACCCGGGCGTGCCGAGTCACCCGCTCGACGCCGGCGTCGGTGAGCCCCTCCGCGACGAGATCGGACATGCGATCGAGGACGGATCGCGCCGCGACGCAGAGCCGATCGGTGTCGATCTCGTCGGCGGGCTTCGTGGCGACGTCCCGCTCGGTGCTGAGCTCGGTGGTCATCTCTGGTTCCTCACTGGTCTGCCCGCGTCGCGGGTCGAGGTGACGGGTGCTCGGACGCCGAACCGGCGCGCGGCACTCGGCCACCACCTCGTCGGTGGTCAGCCCTCTCATCCGGGCACCGGGACCGCGACTCGCTGAGCGTGTCGGAACGTCTTGCTCATCCGTGCGCCGAAGGGCCATGCATCCCCCGATGATCCGGTCCTGCCTCGTCGTCCACGAGTGCAGCGATCGGCGGGGTCCGGGCCGTGGCCCCACCCTTACGGACGATCCGCGTGACGTCCACCCGTGAGCGGTTGCTCACTCGCCGTGGGCACGCGGAGCGGACCGCGACATCGCCGTCGAGCACGCCGGGTCGTAGCCGGGGAAAGCGGATGCGCACCTCACTACCGTGGTGGGAAACACGTGCACCGACTGAGGCCCCCATGACCGGCTCGACCCTTCGCACCTCCCTGTTCTGCGATACCGCGCTCGCGGCACGGATCGAACGGGCCGAGGTGGATCTCATCAGCGCGGTGAGCCGCGCGTCCGCGTCCCGCTGCGGAGTCGCGGGGTTCGTCACGCCGCTCGCGAGCGGGGTCGCGAGTTTCGCGGGCGCCGGTTCTCCGTACACCAAGGTCGTCGGGCTCGGGTTCGGCGGCGTGCCGACGTCCGCCGAGCTCGCCGCCATCGAGGAGGCCTACACCGCCCACGGTGTCCCCACCTCGGTCGAGCTGGCCCACCTCGGCGACCCGGACCTCGCGGCTGCGCTCAGCGACCGGGGCTACCGGCTCGAGGGGTTCGAGAACGTCCTCGGGCTGGATCTGACCGTCGCGCACGATCTCGCGGTGCCGGAGGGCATCGAGGTCCGCCGCAGCGGTGACGACGAGTTCGAGCCGTGGCTCCAGGTCGTCGTCGAGGCGTCCATCCACCCCGACACGCAGGGTGTGCCCTGGCACGACGAGTTCCCCGCCGAGGCGATCGAAGCCGCTCAACGCGATTCCGCCGCGGCCGGACTCACCCGCTATGCCGCCTTCCTCGACGGCGTCCTCGCCGGCGGCGCCGAGTTCCGCACGACCGAGGGCATCGCCCAGCTCGCCGGGGCCGGCACGGCACCGGCCCACCGTCGCCGCGGCGTCCAGTCCGCCATGCTCTCCGCCCGGTTGGCCGACGCCCGCGCCGCCGGCTGCGACGTGGCGGTCATCGTCACTCAGCCTGGCTCGAAGTCCCATCAGAACGCACAGCGCAGCGGCTTCGATCTGCTCTACACCCGCGCGACCCTGGTGAGACAGCCGTGACCGATTCTCCGTCGATAGCCCTGTACTCCGGTCCCCGCGCTGGGCTCCGTCGGCTGTTCGAGCTCGCCGAGGACTCCGCGGAGCAGCTGGACTCCTATGTCGAGGAGGGCGACGTTCTCGTCGCCCGCCTCGGCGACGAGCCGGTCGGGCACCTCCAGCTCGTGCCGAGTGGAGATCCCGGCGAGGTCGAGCTGAAGAACATGGCGGTGACGGAGGAGTGGCAGGGGAGCGGCGTCGGCCGTCGGCTCGTGGCCGCCGCGATCGAGCTGGCCCGCTCACGCTCGACGCAGCGGATCACGGTCGCCACCGGGGCCGCCGACACCGGCAACCTGCGCTTCTACCAGCGCGTCGGTTTCCGGATGTGCGCGATCGAGCGGGACGTGTTCGTGCCCGCCAACGGCTATCCGGACGAGATCCTCGTCGACGGGATCGTGCTGCGCGACCGGGTCTGGCTCGACCTCGACCTCGACCATCCCGGCTGAGCCGGGGCACGACCCGCTCGCATCGGACGCCGCCGGGGCGTCGCAAATCGCGACGGCGAGGACTCCCGACGATTCCGGGCAATACGGTCAGAGCGGTGCGATCGGAATGCTCGAGCGATGTGCGGGCGATCCGGGGAAATGCCCGTCGGACATTTTCGGGTCACCCCCTTCTGTCCTGGTCAAGCCTGAGTAGCCTCTCGACGAACAATCGGTGAACGGGGATCGTCGTTCGGGAGGCCTGTCAGTGATGACCCCACGTGGGAACCGGATCGGGCAGGAAACCGACCTCTGGACGAAACGGGACGAAGTCAGCGAATTCGTGAGGATGATGCGTTTCGCCGTCGTTCCGACCGCCGTCGCGATGGCGGTGGTCCTCACCGGCTGGGCCCTGAGCCACCGGTCAGGGGGTCACGCGGTCGCCTTCCTGTTGGGCGACCGGAACACCGGCGACCAGGGATCGGAGTGGTCGGGCTTCTTCAAGTTCGTAAGCTCCGAGGCCCTGCTGGCGACCGTCGGGGTCCTCCTCTTCGCCGTCGGGCTGGCTCACGCGTGGCGTCGGCGCAGGCGCGCCACGCCGCCGAGGCCGACCCGCCACGACGTCGGGATCGCCGTCCTGGTCCTCGTCGTGGTGCTGGACGACCTCTTCGTGCTCCACCACTCCGTCCTCCCGGGGGTCGGTGTCCCCGCGATCGTCGGCACGGTCTGCTACCTGCTCGTCCTCGCCCTGCTGGTGGCGTGCGCCCGGCGACCCATGCACGACGCCGGCGTCCAGCTCGCGTTCCGGGTGGCGATCGCGTGCCTGGCGGTCGCGGCCGTGGTCGTCGCCGTGGCCTCGCACCTCGAGGGAGTGCGCGACCCGGCCGGCGTCCTCGCCAACACGGGCGGCGTCGTGAAGTACCTCGGCTACGCGGCCCTGTGCTGGGTCCTGGTCGTGCGAGCGCGGAGCATCGTCGGTCAGGTCGTGCGCCCGCCGACGGCGGCGACGCCTGCGGTCGGGTCGCCCGGCGCGGGCAACGGGGCAGCGCTCGACGACCCGCTCACCGAGCCGTTCGAGCTCCCGGCCGGGGATCTCTGGGAGATCCGGGGGGAGCTCGGGCAGCTCGGACGGACGATCACGCGGGCCGTGGCGCCTGCCGGGCTCGGGATCGCGGTCTTCCTCGTCGGGTTCGCCGCGACCCACCACGCGATCGAGATCGCGCTCCAGGACCAGGACACCGCCACGGGCGCCTCGGCGTGGTCGGGCCTGTTCACCTTCCTCGGCTGCGGCGCGCTTGTGGTGTCGGTGGGGGTGCTGCTCGGAGCCCTGGACCTGGCGCAGGCCTGGTACCGCCGAGTCGGGCCCGGGCAGGAACGGCGGGTGCTCCACGCCGGCGTCGGGGTCGCGATCCTCGTGCTGCTCATCGCGTTCGACGACATCTTCATGATCCACGACTCGATCCTCCCCAGCTTCCACATCCCGGAGGTCGTCGGTAACGGCTTCTACGTCGTGGTGGGCGGCGCGGTGGTGCTGTGGGTCATGGTGCCGGTGCACCGTCTGGGCCTGCTGCTCTCGATGCTCCTGGGTCTCGTGGGTCTGGCGATCTCGGTCGGCGGCGACAAGCTCGAGGACGTGTTCGAGGTGTCCGACCCGACCCTGTCCCACCTGCTGGGCAACGCCGAGGACATCAGCAAGTTCCTGGGGTACGCCGCCCTCTGCTACGTCCTCGTGGTGTTCGCGCGGGCCGTCGTGAACCAGATCGTGCGTGACCTCCCGGCGTCGCCGACGCCGACGCCGGCGCGGGCACCGGACGTCCCTGACGCGGTGACGGCCGCCCTGTCGGTCGGGCACCCGGGCGCGCACCGGGTGAGCTGACCTACGCCTGGACGTTCGATCGGTCACCGGCTCGCGCTGCTGACCGATCCGGTGGGCTCTCGGCGTCGATGGCGGGAGCCGGACCGCGCCACCGCTCGATCTCGACCAGCACCCGGCTGCCGGCGCAGCCCTGGGAGAGCCGGGAGGACCCGACGTCGCGGGTCAGCACGTTGACGTTGCCCGCCGCGCACAGCACGGGCTCCACGCCCGGGACGGGGGAGAACCACGCACCCGTCGACATCTGCACGACGCCCGGGGAGAGGTCGGCGTCGACGACGACGCCGGCGAGGCACGCGCCGCGGTCGTTGAGGACACGAACCAGGTCGCCGGTCCGCAGTCCGCGTCGCGCGGCGTCATCGGGGTGGATACGGATCGGCTCCCGCCCCGCGACCTTCGACTCCCGGCTGTGCTGCCCGAAATCGAGCTGGCTGTGCAGGCGGGCCGCCGGATTGTTGGCCAGCAGGACGAGCGGATAACGCCGCGCACGGTCGGAGCCCTGCCACTCGAGGGGCTCCAGCCAGGTGGGGTGGCCGGGGCAGTCGGCGTAGCCGAACGAGGCCACGACGGCGGACGACAGCTCGATCCGCCCGCTCGGCGTCGCCAGCGGATGCGCGGCGGGGTCACGCCGGAAGTCGGCCAGCAGAACGCCCGGCGACGGCGCCGGAACGCGCACGTGCCCGTCCGCCCAGAACGTGTCGAAGTCCGGTCGTGCCCCGTCGTGGGCGCGCCAGCCGTCGTAGAGATGACGCAGCCACTCGTGTGCGCTCCGGCCCTCGGTGTACTCCTTCTCCGTCCCGAGGACGGCGGCGAGAGCCGAGAAGGCGGCGTAGTCGTCGCGCGCCTGTTCGTAGGGCGGCGCGCCCGCGTGCATGGCGGTGAGGAAGGGATCGGTGCGCGAGGCCCCGATGTCGTCGCGTTCCAGGGTGACGGTCGCCGGCAGCACGATGTCGGCGTGCCGCGCGGCCGGGGTCCAGTAGGGCTCGTGGACGACGACGGTGGGCACGACGCGCCACGCGGCGCGCAGCCGCGCGAGGTCCTGATGGTGGTGGAACGGGTTGCCGCCGCACCAGTAGACGAGCTCGATGTCGGGATAGCGTCGACGCTCGCCGTTGTAGTCGTACTCCTCGCCGGGGTGCAGCAGCATGTCGGCGATCCGGGCCACCGGGATGCGCTCGCGGACCGGGTTGTGGCCCTGGGGGAGAGTCGGCAGCGTCCCGGTGTGGGCGGGGTGCCCGTTGTCACCGATCGAGCCGTACCCGTGTCCGAAGCCGCCGCCGGGGAGGCCGATCTGACCGAGGAGTGCGGCGAGCAGCACGCCCGCCCAGACGGGCTGTTCGCCGAATTCGGCGCGCTGTACCGAGAAGGTCAGGGTGATCATCGTGCGGCGCGAGGCCATCCGCCGCGCCAGGGCGGTGATCGCGTCGGCGTCGACCCCGCACAGCCCCGACGCCCACCGCGCCGACTTGGGTGTCCCGTCGGACCTGCCGAGCAGGTGGTCGAGGACCTCGTCGCTCCCCGCGCAGTAGGTGGCCAGGAACGTCTCGTCGTGCAGGCCCTCGGTGACCAGCACGTGGCACAGGGCCAGGAGGAACGCGGCGTCGGTCCCCGGCCGCACCGGGAGCCATTCCGACGACACCTCCGCGGGCAGGTCCCGGCGGTCGGGGCCGATCAGCACGAGCTCGATGCCGCGGGCCGCCATGGCGGCGAGATGTCCTTCGGTGGTGTGCTCGGTGACCCCGCCCGGCGCGACGGCCATGTTCTTCGCGGGCACGCCGCCCACGCAGACCATCAGCTCGGTGTGCTCGAGGAGTACCGGCCAGCTGGTCAGTGACCGCAGGATCTCCGGGCCGGCGCCGAGGACGTGGGGCAGGAGGACCTCCGAGGTCCCGGCGCTGTAGGTGTTGACCGACGCGACGTAGCCGCCCAGCGTGTTGAGGAACCGGTGCACCTGGCCCTGGGCGTGGTGGAACCGGCCGGCGCTGGACCACCCGTAGGAGCCGCCGAACACGGCCTCCGGCCCGGGGCCCGAGTACACGCGCCGCAGCTCGCCGGCCAGCCGGTCGATCACCTCGTCCCACTCGACCGGGACGAAGGGCTCGTCGCCCCGTCGCGGGGCCGGTCCGGGCCCGTCGCGCAACCACCCCTCGCGCACCATCGGCCGGGGGATCCGCAGCCGGTGCCGCAGCGACCCGACGAGGTTCGCGAGCAGCGGGGACGGGGCCGGATCGAACGGCGAGGGGTGCACGGCGGTGACGTCGCCACGTTCGATCCCCGGGCTGAAGGCGCCCCAGTGCGAGGTGTGGGAGTGGGAGGGCGGGACCGCGGTCACCGGGGCGCCGTCAGCAGGCCCAACGTGCTCCACGCCCGGGTGGCGAGGTGCAGGTTGAACCAGATGTCGGGGTCGGTGAGGTCGACGTCGGCGATCTGCCGGATGCGCTGGAGCCGGTACTTCAGCGTGCTGCGGTGCACGATCAGTGACTTCGCGGTGATCTCGTAGTTGCCGCCGCGCTCGAGATGGTGGGCCAGGGTGCGGACCAGCTCGGAGCCGCGCCGGGCGTCGTACTCGAGCAACTTGCCGAGCCAGCGTTCGACGAACCGGTCGACCTCGCCGAGGTCCTCGATGCCGACCAGCAGCCGGTACACCCCGAGGTCGTCGAAGCGGATCGCTCCGGCGTCGCGCTCCGAGCGCTCCGGCAGTCGCAGCGCGAGCCTCGCCTGCCGGTAGGACTTCGGGAAGTCGACGACCTTCTCGCAGCGCTCGCCGATGCCCATGCGGGCCCGCCTGTCCCCGAGGTCGCGCACGATCGCGCGGCGCAGGTGTTCCCAGTCGGACTCGGTGTCGGCGAGCAGCACCACCTCGGCGCCCCGGGCCACGAGGAGGGAGCCGGCCGGTTCGTCCCGGGCGGCTCGTCGCACGGCCTGGAACAGGGCGTCGTTGTCACCGGTGCCTTCGGGGCCCTCGACGACGACGACCCGGTGGGGGCGCTGCAGGTCGTAGCCCAGGGCCGTCGCGCGGGCCAGGCCGCTCTGTTCGTCCGTGCCGTTGAGCAGCTCCTCGACGACGTCGCGGCGCAGGCGCAACTTGCTCTCGACGAGGCTCTGGACCCGGGCCAGCTCCATGGCGAGGACCGTCGCTCCGTGCTCGAGGGCCATCAGCTCCTGGTCGCCTGCCCGGTGGTCCGGGTCGACGAGCACGATCACCCCGAGCGTGTCGCCCCGGGGCTGCGCCACCGCCAGCACACGCTCGCCCTCGCGGAGCGGCCGAGCCTCCCGCTTCGCGCGGGCGATCAACCGGTCGCGGCAGGCCGCGGAGTCCTTGGGGTAGGGCGCGGGGCGCAGCGGCCCGGCCCACGCCTGCAGGTTGCCGTACCGGTCCTCGACCGCGACCTGCAGCCCGGTCAGCTCGTGCACCGCCACCGCGATGCCCTCCCGGCCCTCTCCCGAGACGGCGACGGCGGTGAGCCGGGCGTGGATGTCCATGCTGCGCTCCAGGGCACCGACGGTGCCGCGCAACCGGTCGTTGAGCACCGAGAGGGTGGCGGCCGTGGCCTGTTCCTGGGCGTGCAGGCGTTGGTTGGCCAGGGCACCACCGGTCTGCTGGGCCAGGGCCCGGAGGAGGAACTGTTCCTCGTTCGTCGGCTCGCACCCGGACCCGACCACCAGATGGCCGAGGTGGGCGGACTGGCTGCTCAGCGGGAAGGCCCACGCCCACCCGGCGTCGGGGAGCTCGACGGAGCCGCCGGAGGTGCCGACGCGCGCGAGGTGCTCGCCGACCGGAGCCGGGGGCGTCCCGCCCGCCAGTTCGATGGTCACCGTCGTGCACCGGGCCAGGGACCGGGCCGCCGTCGTCGCCAGCACGAGGATCTGGTTCTCGTCGGCTCCCTCGGTCATCAGCTTGCCCAGCACCAGCAGGCTGCGCATGCTCGAGAGCAGTCCGCGCTCGCGCTGTGCGGACGCGGCCAACGCGGTCATGGTGCCGCGCGCACCGAGCCGACCGCGCCGGCGGACGGCGGTAGCGCCGTCCCGGGGTGTCGGTTGAGGTACACGTCGGGCTCGATGTACCAGGGGTTGTCCATCAGCTGCCCGCTGATCAGCACGGCCGGGTGCGTCCGCAGGATGTCCAGCAGGACCTCGCCGTCGGTGAATCGCGCCAGGTCGTAGAGGCAGAGGACGACCTGCGGGTAGCGGGGGAGGAAGTCGTTGAGCCGGGACTCGTAGGTCAGGAGGTCCTCCGGGACGGACAGACCGCTCAGGGCCCACGTCATCTCCCCGACCGCGCGGACGAACCCGAATCCCTCGCCGACCACCGCGCCGCCCACGGCGCTCTCCCAGAACCCGATCATCCGATCGATCGCGAAGAACCCGTCGAGGAGGTAGGTCGACCTGCTGTACAGGGGCTGGAGGTGCCCGCCCGCGAGGTCGGGGTCGGCGGCGCTCTCGGTGGCGAGATCCCGGACCGCGTCGTCGGCGAGGGGGTCGTCGGTGACACAGATGCACTTGTCGCCCGCCCGAAGTCCCTCGCGGAGGTAGGGGACGAGGATCTCGTCGCGCTCCGCGGGCCCGCGGTAGAACGCACAGATGTGATCGCCGGGCGCGAGGCTCACGCCCGGAAGCCCCATCGACATCGATGTCGTCATGTGCGGCTCCCGCGTTCGAACGACCGGCCGTGGCGTCGGACCGCCCGTGCGACCACGGCATCGACGGCCGAAGCGGCGACCACGCTCGCGACGGCCATGCCACCTCCGCCCACGACGGGAGCCCAGTGGTCGGACGCTACGCGCGCCGGCGCCGCGCATCGTCGGCCTCGGCGGACGGAGTGTGAGCCGGCTCTCGTCCCGCCAGGGCGAGAACGTCCGGCCGACGGCGATCGCGCCGTCCCGAGGGGACAGCACCGGATCGCGTCCGATGTCGTCGTGGATCCCTCACTGCGCCGTCATCCCTCCGTCCGACGTGACGATCGAGCCGGTCATGAACGCCGCGTCGTCGCTCGCGAGAAAGGCCGCCAGCGCCCCGATGTCCTCCGGGGTCCCGAGCCGGCCGAGGGGGTACTTCGGCACGGTCGCCGCGATGCCCGCCTCGACGTCGCCGTCACCGCGGGCGCGCAGCATCGGTTCGGTGAGCGGGGTCCGGACCGTCCCCGGGCAGATCGCGTTGACACGGATGCCGTGCGGGGCGAGGTCGACGGCCATCTGACGGGTCAGGGCGACGACAGCGCCCTTCGCCGCGCTGTAGGCCGCCAGGTACTGGACACCGACGAGAGCGGAGACCGAGCCCTGGTTGATGATCGACGCGCCGCGGCCCAGGTGCTCCAGGGCGGCCCGCGAGGTGAGGAACGTGCCTTTGACGTGGACGCCGAACGTGCGGTCCCAGTCCTCCTCGGAGGTGTCGGCCACCGAGCCGAGGCCCATGTTCCCGGCGTTGTTGTAGACCACGTCGAGCCGGCCGAACTCGGCCACCGCGAGGTCGACGGCGGTCTCGATCTCGACGGCACGCCCGACGTCGGCCGAGAGCGCCATCGCGTGGTCCTCGTGCTCTTTCTCGATCATCATCGTGGTCAGCGCGGCGAGCTCCGGCCGGACGTCGAGCACCGCGACCGTCGCGCCCTCGGCGGCGAAGCGCAGCGCCGTGGCCTGTCCGATGCCCGACCCGGCCCCGGTGACCAGGGCGACCTTCCCCTCGAGCCGTCGACCCGGCTCCGTTTCCCCTGACGTCATCGCGCCGTCCACCCTCCGTCGACGACCAGCGCGTGGCCGGTCATGTAGCCCATCCGGCCCGAGGCGAGCACCGAGATCGCGTCGGCGACGTCGTCGGGCTCCGCGATCCGCCCGATCGGGATGTTCGCCTCGACCTGCGCAGCCAGCTCCGGGATGTCGAGTCGCCACTGCGTCATCGGTGTGCGGACGAAGCCGGGACACACCGCGTTCGACCGGATCCCCGCGTGCGCGTAGTCGAGCGCGAGCGACTTCGCGAACATCAGCGCGGCTCCCTTGGAGGCGGTGTAGGCGCACCGGCCGGGGAACGCGACCTCGCCGGCCACCGAGGCCACCGTGATCACGTGTCCCGAGCCCTGCGCGAGCATCACCGGTAGCGCCGCGCGGCTGCACAGGAACGGTCCCCGGGTGTTGGTCGCGAGGACGCGGTCCCAGTCCTCCACCGGCGTCTCGTGGCACACCGTCGCCGCCGGGCTGCCGGAGATTCCGGCGTTGTTGACCAGGACGTCGATCCGGCCGAGCTCGGCGACGATCTCGGTGAACGCCTGCGCGACGGCGGGGGCGTCGGCGACGTCGAGGGCGCGCGCCGTGCCGCCCGGACCGGCGGCCGCGCTCGCGGCGTCACCGTTCATGTCGAGCACCGCGAGCGTGAACCCCTCGGCGAGAAGACGGGCGCACGTCGCGCGCCCGATGCCGGACCCGCCCCCGGTCACCACCGCCACACTCATGCCGCCACCCGTTCGCGTTGAGCCGCCTCCGCGGCCACGGGCGCGCGAAGACCGCCGACAGGCCGGCGGCGCCCGTCCCCGAGGACCACGAGCAGGCCGGCCACCCGACGAAAGCTACGGGGACCTCGGTGGCGGCACACACATCCCGACGCGGCAACACTGGGTGCCCGGTTGGTCCTCCCGGGACGAGGTCACGACGAGGTTGCCGACCGTACATTTCGTCGGGTGTGGGACCGTCCCGATTTCCTGCGGTTGCCTGAGCGGGCAGTCAAGCCGAGATCGGCCGGGGTGACGCACGTGCTGGACAAGGGCACCTCGACGGTCGTCCTCGACGGGATCCTGGCCTCGACCGCCGACCTCGCCGACATCGTGAAGATCGGCTGGGGGATCGGGTACCTCGACCGCTCGCTCAAGCACCGGGTGGCCACCTACCAGCGGGCCGGCCTCCTGGTGAGCCTCGGGGGCACCCTCCTCGAGATCGCAGTGGCCCAGGGCGAGCTCGCCGCGCTCCTGCGGTGGGCCACGGCCAACGGCATCGACGCCGTGGAGGTCTCCGACGGGCTCGGCTGGATGCCCGAAGGGCGGCAGCGGGCTCTGGTCGCGGAACTGTCGGCGGACTTCGTGGTGCTGGCGGAGGTCGGCGTCAAGGACGCCGCCACCCCCGTGGCCGCCGAGGAATGGGCCGAAGAGATGAACGCCGACCTCGCCGCGGGCGCCACCTGGGTCGTCGCCGAGGGACGGGAGTCCGGGACGGTCGGCCTCTACGATCCCGACGGTGCCGTGCGCACGGGCCTCGTCGAGGAACTGGTCGGCGCGGTGCCCGCGGACCGAGTGATCTTCGAGGCGCCGACCAAGGCCCAGCAGGCCTGGTTCGTCCGCCGCTTCGGGGCCGACGTCAATCTCGGCAACATCGCTGTGGACGACATCCTCGCCCTCGAGACGCTTCGCCTGGGACTCCGGGCGGACACAGCCGTCCGGCCCTGACCGACATCCTCGCGCGGATGCGCGGCTCCTAGAGCTGTTTCTCCCCGAAGTAGACCGCGATGTGGTTGCGGTTGTACGGCGGGATCTCCCGGTAGCCGGTGGCCTGGAACAGCACGCGACTGTGCCTCTGCTCCGCGCCGGCGTCGAGGCGGACCACCCGGTAGCCGAGCGTCCGGCCGGCCTGCTCGAGCGCCGCCAGCAGCGCCCGGCCGACTCCCCGCGACCGCGCGTCGGGGACGACGTACATCCGCTTGATCTCGCAGGCGCCGTCCCCCAGCGGTCGCAGACCGCCGATGGCCACCGCACGCTCGCCCTCGTAACCGACCAGGAACGTGCCGGCCGGCGGGACCATCTCGTCCGGCGTGGTCACCGAGCCCGGCCGCGCCGCCCGGCCCGGATACTGCGCGTCGAGGAGCTCGTTGAGCGACGCCATCAGATCGCGGGCCGGGGTCTCGTCCGACCGGCCGGGACGGAACCGTAGGGCCTCGGGCATGGCTGCCATCGTGGCCCGGCGGGTCGCGGCGGGCCCTCGGCCGCACGGGACGAGGTGCCCGTCCCTGCAGGGCCAACAATTCGGCTCCCGTCCCACCCGCGCGGTTACCGTCGACGCACCCACGTCTGTGATCCGTGTCACGACGGCAGGAGACGAGAGTCGATCGAAGGGAATCGCGATGCGCGTCGGCGACCAGGACATCCTCATCCCGACCTCCATGGTCGGTAACTATCCGAATCCCCGGTGGTGGGATGCGGGCCCGGCCCGCACGTGGAGCGGCGATCAGGAACCACCCGATTCGTTCAACCAGGAGTCTTTCCAGGACGCCATGAGTGCGTTGGTCTCCGATCAGGAGCTGGCCGGGCTGGACATCATCACCGACGGCAGGCTGCACGGCGACAACTACGCCGACCAGGCGCTCTACTACTACTACAAGCGGCTCGGTTTCGACCTGAAGGGTGGGTTCCTCGGCTTCCCGATCTACAGTCGGCTGCACGCGGCGACCGCCACGGAGGAGATCCGGCGTCGTGGCGCGATCATGGTCGAACAGGCCCGCGCGCTGAAGCGGTCCACGCGCAAGGCCACCAAGGTCCAGTACACCGGGATCCAGGTGCTGGCCCAGGCCACCAACGACCTGCACTACGACGATCCGCGCGACCGGGCGATGGCCCTCGCGGCGGCGATCAACGAGGACATCCTCGAGGTCGATGCCATGGGCGTCGACTTCATCCAGCTCGACGAGTTCACCTGGCCGTACTTCTTCGAGCCCTGGGCGATCGACGCGTTCAACCGGGCGGTCCAGGGCGTCGCGCACGCGCAGATCATCTGCCACGTCTGCTGGGGGAACTGGGGAGGCACACCGGCCTACATGCCCGACGAGACCGCCCAGGCCGGGGAGATCTTCGATCTGACCGAGCGTCGGGGTGAGGCGCCGTCGGCGACCGCCTCGATCATCCCGAAGGCCTACGAGGGCGCCATGAACGTCCTGAACCTGGAGAATTGTGGGCGCCGCTCCGACGATCTCTCCGGCCTCGACGTGATCAAGAATCACCCGCTGCCGGAGGGAATGATGTTCTGGGCCGGCGTGATCGACGTGAAGTCGACGATCACCGAGACCGCTGAGCAGGTGGCCGACCGGATCCACCGGCTGCTCGAGTACATCCCGGCCGAGCAGCTCGGCGTGACCACCGACTGCGGCCTCATCCTGCTCCAGCGCTACATCGCCATCGACAAGCTGCACGCCCTCGTGGCGGGAACCGAGCTGGTCCGCAAGCAGCTCCGCTGAGGCCCGGGTCGGGCGGGGCCCCCGGCCCGCCCGACCCCTCCCTCACAGGTGGGTCAGGTTCGACTTCCCGGCGCGCAGGCGCGAGAGCTGCACGAAGTGCTCGGGGTTCAGGAACAGCTCGTTCATCCAGCCCAGGTCGTCGACGGTCAGCCCCTCCGGCCGGTGGATGAGATGGTCGAGATACTGGAAGGCGTCCTTGGCCCCGTACCCGCAGTGGTGGGCGCCGAGCACCTTGCGCGTTCTCCCGTCCACCACGAGCTTCTGGAACCCGGAGAGCTTCGGGCGGCTGAACGCGTAGAGCATCGTGCCCTCGGCGCACGGCAGCGGGAGGTGCTGGGTGTCCAGACCCTCGACGTAGGGCGGCATCTGGATGACGATCACCTCGTCGCACACGGCACGGGCCTCGGCCTCGGTGAGTCCGACCCAGCTCACCTCGTAGGTGGTGTGCAGGAAGTCGGGGTACTCCGAGAAGTCGAACTCCAGGTCCTCGCCCATGATGTTGCGCGCCGCCGTCACGCCGGACTTGCGGGCCTTGAACATCTCCATCGGTCCGCCGATCAGGTCGCCGATCGCGTAGACGCCCGGCACCGTGGTCCGCATCCGGTTGTCGACCACGACGCGGCCCGTCGGGCCGACGTCGATCCCCAGCACAGCCTGCGCCTCGGTGGTCTCGGGGCGCTCGCCGAGACCGAGGAAGACCATGTCGGCCTCGATCTCCCGCTCCTCGCCCGAGCTCAGGCGCACCGTGATGCTGCGCACCGATCCGACGGAGCTCGATGGTCCAGCTCCACGTCGCCTCGTGTCCGTCGATCCCTGGACCGACACCGGCTCGGCGCCCTCGAGGATCTCCATGCCCCGCTCGCGCATGCCGCCGACGACGTACTGGCGCAGGTCCTCGTCGACGTGGTGCAGGGAGGCCGAGCGCATCACCGGTGACCGGGACACGATCGTGGTGTCGCAGCCGGTCGCGTGGAAGAAGGAGCCGTACTCCATCGCGACCTTGCTGCCGCCGATCACGACGCACCGGCTCGGCTCGTAGTCGAGCTCCTCGACGACGCTGACGAAGTCGTACACCCCGTGCAGGTTCAGACCCGGGATGTCGGGGGAGACCGGGCGGGCTCCGGTGCCGAGCACCAGGTTCTTCGCCCGGAACGTCCGGCCCGCTGCCACGACGGTGTGGGCGTCGAGGATCGTGGCGCGGGCGTTGAGGACGTAGGAGACGTCGAGCTGTTCCTTGGTCTGCCAGTTCATGAACGCGTGGGCGCTGCCGCGGCCGGCGAGGAACAGCCGCACCAGGTCGAGAATGCTGGCGCGCGAGGCATCGAACTTCGGGAAGAACAGCTCGTCGGAGAACCACCGCATCCGGTCGAGCTCCTCGGCGGCCTCCGAGAACAGGTGGTGGGGCACGCACGCCTGATGCGGGCAGGAGCCGCCCAGGAACGGCCACGCGTCGATGATCAGCGGCCGGCCGCCCATCGCGCTCATGTAGGCGGCGCCGAACCGCCCGCCCGCCCCGCCGCCGACGAAGACCGCGTCGTAGAGCGGATCGGGATCGTCGGGGTCGAGGTTGCAGATCGGCTCGGACTCGGGATCGGCGAGGCTGCGCTCGATGAGGTCGTTCCACTCGGCGAGGTTCAGGTGCCGATCGCGGATGTCCATGTCCCTACCTCCCACATGGCCGTGCTCATGGGCCGGCCAGCGTCGTCAGCAGCGCGCGGGTCCGCCGGATGCTCGCCTCTGGGTCGTCGCCGACCGGGTACACGGCGGGCCACAGCTCGGTGACGCCGAGGTCGGCGTAGCGGGCCAGCTGCGTCGTCACGGCGTCCTCGGTGCCGACGACGGCCAGGTCCCCCACCGAGGCGACGCCCTCGCGCTCGAAGAGACGACGGTAGTTCTCCATCCCGTTGTAGCGCCCGAACGCCTTCTCGGCGGCGGCGCGGGCGGCGTCCGGGTCGTCGGTGACCGCGACGGGGAGGGCGGCGACGACGCGGGGCGCCGGCCGGCCCGCTGCCGCGGTGCGCAGCGTGGGGATGATCGTCGCGTCGAGCGTGCGTGGCCCGGCGAGCCAGGTGACGACCCCGTCGGACAGCTCGCCCGCGGCGCGCACCATCCGCGGCGACAGTGCCCCGACCAGCACCGACACCTCGGAGGTGCCCGGCACGCTGAAGCCGCCGTCCACGCGGTAGTGCTCGCCCGCCACGTGGACCTCCTCGCCCCGCAGCAGGGGCACGAGGATCCCGAGGTACTCCCGCATGTGCCCGGCGGGGCTGGCGTAGGGAATGCCGTGCAGCCCCTCGATCACCGGCCTGTGGGAGACGCCGACGCCGAGGGTCAGCCGCCCGCCGCAGAACACCTGGGCGGTGGCCGCCTGCTGGGCGAGCGCGAGCGGGTGGCGCGGGTAGGTCGGGACGATGCCGACGCCGAGCCCGATACGCGAGGTGACATTGCCTGCCACGGCCAGGGTGGTCAGGGCGTCGTAGGCGCGGGAGAAGTGGACCGACCACGCGGTGGCGTAGCCCTCCTTCTCGGCCTGCTGGGCGTCGGTGACGATCTCGGAGGGGGCGCTGGGACGCGCGAGGACGTCGCCTCCGACGGTCATTCCGATCTGCACGAAAGGAGCATCGGCCATTCCGGTGCCCCGCGACATGTCCGCCGGGGGCGAATCCCCGCGCGGACCCTGCCCCGGGAACACAGGCCGCGGACGAGTGGGGCTTCGGGGACGATTCATCGTGGCCGACGGCCCTCGGTCGAACTCCCGGGCTGCGAAGACCGGTTCCTGCCGGACCCGGAAGAAGATCCAGAAGGCGGGTCAGAGTCGGGTGAGTAGCTCGTCGAGGTTGGTCCGGATACGCGCGACAGGGGCGGCGGTGGGCTCGCGGGCGGCGAACTCCCGACCCTTCTCGCCGTCGAGGAAAGCCGCGGCGGCGAGGGCCGAGTCGCGCAGGTGGTAGCCCGTCTCGAGCCAGAAGCCGTTGCCGTGCGCGTCGAGTTCGATCAATGGCCGGGACCGTGCGAAAAATGCGCCCGCCGCGTAGGTGCGGATCCGGTTGATCGACGAGGCACCGAAGTGGACGTGCTGCATCGCCCGCAGGGGGTCGTCCTCGTAGTGGATGTCGAGGACGATGAAGCCCGAGTCGCTGCCCGGGTCGTAGCCGACGGCCGGGACGTCGACGGCGGTGACGATCTCGAACCACCAGGCGTTGTTGTACTCGACGAAGAACCGCAGCGGCATGCGCGAGTCGTCGGAGAGGGTCGTCTGGAGATAGCCGTCGTCGAGCTCGTAGTGCGCCGGGTCGAACCGCTTCTTGCGGTAGGTCTCGGCGAACTCCTGCATCAAGGCGAGTCGTCCGGCGGTCTCGACCACCCGGCGACGCTAGCACCGGTCCGGTGTCGAACTGCCGACCCGCGTCACGCGTGCTGCTCGATCCACCCGAGCAGATCCGCGAACTGCGGGGACATCGACGAGTCCGTCGCCGCAATGACCTGGGTCTCGCGGCCGTCCTCGACCGTCACCTGATAATGCTGTTCGTCGGGCCACGGGCGCCCGGAGGCGCCCGCGGCCACCGGCCGCTCCGCGGCAGCGCGGACGAGGGCGACGAGCTCCGCATCGAGGGCAGGCGGCAGCGTCGTCGTGTCCAACGCCGCCGGCGGCCGCACCGCGTTGACGGTCGCGGCCAGTCCACCGGCGACGGTCAGGGCAACTCTCATACGCGCACCTTCTTGAGGGCGTTCACCTCCTTGGTCAACGCCTTGATCTGTGTGGTCAGTTCGTCGACCCGGCTCGCCAGCGCGGCCGAGCCGGTGCCGTTCCCGGACACCGCTGCGCCGTTGCTGCGCGCTGCGAACGGGGAGACACCGGTGATCGTGATCTCCACTCCCGCCCACCCGGCGAGAACCGCCTGCTGCTCGGCGCTGTTGGCCCCGCACAGCTGACCGGCTTTCGCGTAGGTCGTGTCCGCGAAGGCCTGGAACGTGGTCGTCGCGCTCGAGGCCTTCAGCGCTTCGTACCAGATCGCGGCGGGTGCGCCCCAGGAGTTCCCTCCGATACCGGTGGCGACGAGGAAGAACGCCTTGTTGGGGATCCCGGAGTTGGTGTGCACCCCGCCGAAGTCGCCACGCTCGGTGTCCGGCAGCTGGACATAGTCACTCATCCTGGCCGGCTGTGGGTCCTTGCCGAGCAGGGGGGAGTTGTAGGCGGTCCCGGGCGCCTTCATCGAGCGGAGCGCATCCGCCCCGACACCCGGAGTGAAGATGTCCGCGCCGATCAGCCAATCCGCCTGCGCGGCCGTCTCCCCGAGTCGCCACTGCTTCACCACCGACCCGAAGACGTCCGAGACGGATTCGTTCAGCGCGCCCGACTGGTTGTGGTACTCGAGGGCGGCCGTGTGCTCGGTGACACCGTGGGTGAGCTCGTGCGCGATGACGTCCAGGGACCCGGTGAAGTCGCTGAAGAGCCGGCCGTCACCGTCTCCGAAGACCATCTCCTGGCCATCCCAGAAGGCATTGTTGAACGCTGTGCCGTAATGGACGTATCCGTTGAGGCGCATCCCCTTGCCGTCGATGGAATCCCGCTTGAGGACATTCAGGTAGAAATCGCGCGTGGCTCCCAGGCCGTCGAACGCCGCATTGACGGAGGCGTCGGCCACGGACAGGTCGTCCTCCGACCGGGCCGTGGTCGCCTGCTCGAGTCTCCGGCGGTGCTGAGCATCGAACACGGTGCGGCGGCCGTTGCCCAACAGGCCGCCGGCACCCGCGATCGAGGCCAGGGTGGAGCGCGTGCCTCGGAGGCGGCTGGACTCCAGGAGGGAGGACAGGGCGGCCTCTCGAATCTCCCGATCGTCGCTCTGCAGCAGGTTCTCGAGGATCTGCGGCGGGAGGATGCAGTTGCAGGGTCGTTTGTTGGTCATGCGAACTCCTTCGCTGATCGGCTGGAGGCAGGCGGGTTTTCCGTCCGAGACGAAGAACCAGCGGCCGCACCGGGCTCAGCCCGACGGATGAATCGAGAGCTCACTGGCCCTGCCCCCCCAATATCGTCTCCGCGCGTGGGGGACGCGACCGGAGGGCGGCCACGCCGGACGCGTGGCTTCGGCCTTTCGATCATGTTGCGACGCTCTACGCCGAGCGCACACGTTCCCCACTCTGTGGATCCGATCTCTGAGTACTCCCGATCGCGCGCTCGGAGAACCGCCGAATGAGTTACGTCGCCGTGCCTGCCGGTCGGGCGAAGCCGGATTGTCGTCGTCCGGGCGGTCGGCGCGATCTCGGCGACAATTCTATCCGACGACACTCCGCATCCGTCCGAACTCGCACCGTGCCACTTTCTCGCGTTCATGATCGATGCCCGTTCGGCCATGACGGTCATCCCTGTCCTGGATTCGTTGACCGGCCCCTCCGGCCGGAGTACGACCAGAACCGGTATCCCGATGGGTCTTGTCCGATCCCTTGATCGGGGGCCGGGTGCGAGGGGGGCCGGGATATGTCGGCGACAGTTGATCGACCGGGAGCGCTGGGCGCCGCTGTCGTCTTCTTCGACATCGGGGACACGTTGGCGTCCGTGCGGATCGACCGCGCCGGGACCGCCATCGAGGACATGGTCGTCCTCCCCGGCGTCGTCGACGCCCTGGAACGCTTTCGCGATGCCGGTGTCGCGCAGGGAACGCTGTCGAACCCCGGGCCCGTGCCCACCGCGGCCGTGGACGCGGCGCTCGACGAGTGCGGGCTGGCACCGTTCCTCGACCCACGACTGCGGGTCTGGGGCCGCAAGGACTCGGCGGCGATCTTCCACCGGGCGATGGACGCGGCCGGCACCGTCACGAGGGCGGCCCGATCCCGAATGGTGTTCGTCGGCGAGGACGCCACCGAACGCTCCGTAGCCCGGTCCGCCGGGTTGCGCGTGTCCCCGAGTCCGGGCCTGGCGGTGCGGGCGCTGCTGGCGCCCGACCGTCGCGGCTGCTGAGGGCCACCCCCCTGGTCCCGATCCCACCGGCCCTACCAGCGACGTCGCTCGGCGCGGCTCGGATAGGTCCCGACGAGGGACGGTCGCCCGTCGTGGTGCCCGGTGGTCACCGACGACGAGCCGTTCGGCGCCCGACAGGTCTCCTCGTCGCGGCGGCGGAGGCGCCCGGTGGCGGGCCGTCTTGACGGCGGGGGGTGCGGGAACTGTTGGCCGTGCGTCCACGGACGATTCCGATGAACTCCTCCATCAGCTCGGTGTTGTCCGCGTCCGGCCAGGTGAGGACGACGCTGGACTGCGGCGCGCCAGCCACCGGTCGGTAAGCGAGGTCCCGACGGTGGTGCAGGCGCGCCAGCGACTGGGGGAGGACCAGCAGGCCGACGCCTGCGGCGACGAGCTCGATCGCCTCGGCCGTCGTCGGGGGATCGGACGCTGCCGCTCGGCCAGGCCTGTCGCCGGGCCAGGGGAGGGTGGCGTCCTGCGGACGGAGGACGATGTCGTCGGCCAGATCGTCGAGCCCGGCCTCGTCGGCCGCGGTGAGCGCGTGCTCTTTCGGTACGACGGCCACGGTGGTCTCGGTGTAGAGCGGGATCGCGTGCAGCCCGGCCCGGTCGATCGGCAGCCGAACCACACCGGCGTCCACCGCACCGGCCCGGATCTGGTCCACCACCTCGTCCGTGGTCGCGCCGAGGAGCTCGAGGGGGACGTCGGGACGACGCTCGGCCCAGATACGCGCCCACTTGCCCGGCGTGACACCCGGGACGTAGCCGAGCCGGAAGGACGCGGTCTCGCCGGGCTCGGTCACCGGCCCAGGCTATCGGCCGGTCGGGCCCGATAATCTGGGCCGATGACGCGGCAGAGGGCGACGCAGACGATGAAGCCCGCGACAGCGGCGAAGAAGCTGGGCGTGCACCTCGACGCGACGCCCGCCGAGTTCCGCGACGGCGTGGTTTCTCGCGACGAGCTCGACGCCCTGCAGTCCGACCCGCCCGCGTGGCTGCGCGAGCTGCGGCGCGACGGCCCGCACCCGCGCCCCGTCGTCGCGGACCGGCTCGGTGTGTCGATCTCCGGTCTGGCCCGGGCCGAGATCACCGAGCCGCTGACCACCGCCCAGATCACGGCGTTGAAGGAAGAGCAGCCGGAGTGGCTGCGCCGCGAGCGCAGCCTCCGCGCCGAGGTGCAGCGCGAGGATGCCCGACTGCGCGCCGAGCGGTCGGGCGGCGGGGGCACCCGGTAGGCGACCGGTCAGGATGTGCTGTGGGCTGACCATCACACGAAAGTGACCTGCACGATCCTTGATCAGTGCGAGGGCGGGCCTCGCTCCGCACATGATGGCCGGCTCGACGTTTCACCTCCCTGGCCAGCTTCCGGTCGGTGGGGCGTGACCGCCACCTATCCCGCCACTATCTGTTCGCGGCGGAGATCCGCGCCGTCATCGGCGACGCGGACCTCGTCCGTGAGGTCCCAGTGAATGGAGTCTGCACGCCGAGGGCCACCTGTCGCCGCACCCAGGCGCACACCTCGGGCGACGCGGCCGGGTCCGGGTCGATCGGCGACGACCTGTGGATCTGCGGCACCACGATGATCGTGGTCAGGAGTGAGCTCGCGTTGCCTCGGCCGCAAGGGCGATCACCCTGTGCCAAAGTGGGTCCGTGCTGGAAGCAGAGCAGGTCGCGCAGGCCTACGCCAGCTGGATCGCGCACGGCGAGCCCGAGTTCCAGGCGATGATGCGGCGCGATCTGCACGACCACGTCAGCGGGCGACGCGGGCCGCAGACCTGGGACATGGTCTGGGGCTGGATCGAATCCAGCTTCGAGGAGCGCAGCGCGGAGCTGCACGGATGGGGCAGGCTCGACGATGGGCGGATCGCGGTGTGGGTGACCCTGCACGGTCGGCACGTCGGCCGCGGGATGCCCTGGCTGGGGGACCGGGCGCCAAGCGGCGCCCAGGTCGCCTGGAAGCAGCTCCACGTCTTCGCCACCGACGGCGAGCACCTCACCGAGCACTGGGCGGTCCGCGACGACCTCAGCGTGATCGAGGCCGTCGACGCTGCGAACGGCTGACGGAGAGGGGTGCCTCGCCTCTTCGTTTCCAGGTCCCGCTCATGTGCCCCCCACGTCGGCTGCCGTCATGCCGGCGGGGTGTCCGGCCGGCCACTGCACGAGCTCGATCCGGTAGCCGTCCGGGTCGGTCAACCAGGACGTCCGCAGCCCCGGTCCGGGTTCGGCCGGCGGTTCGGCCGGGACGCCCCGGGCGGCGAGATCGGTGATCGTCTCGTCGAGGTCGTCGGTCTGGACGACGAGGTGGCTGACGGCGTCGGTGCTGGTCACGGGCCGGGCGGGGTCGTGGACGAGCTCGAGGCTGACGAACGGGTCGTCGGGTAGCTGGAGCATGGCGAGGCTGCCGAACGGGGTGTCGGGGACGCGGCCGAGCTCGGCGTAGCCGAGGGCGGCGTAGAAGGCCAGCGAGCGTTCGAGATCGGTGACGCGGAGTCCGAGATGGAGCATGCGCATGCGCAGCAGCCTACGAACGGACCGACGAGCTCGGTGGCGGCAACTACGACCCGCAGACCGATGGGAATGACGAGAGCAATCCCGGCAGGTAAAGGTCGACCAGCCGATCCTTCGTGCAGCCGCTCGACCAGCACACGACTGGGGCTCGCGCGGCGTACCGGCTGGGAGTCTCCTGGACCCGCTACCACTTGCCTGCTCGAACCGCGGCTTCTTGGCGAAGGCGTTCCCCCTTCACCAGGAACTCTGGCTCAAGGACTCGATGATCGCTATCGCCGTGGTCTACAGGAATAACGACCCGTAGAAGTGGTGCTGAGTCACACCGAAGATCGCTCCGTAGAGCGATGACCTGCAACGAAGGGTGCGCCGTCAGGGACTCGAACCCCGAACCCAGTG
>NZ_DASXJS010000042.1:0-49676 GCF_036497245.1 Actinomycetospora sp.
CGCATCACGATGCCGCGCCCCTCCTTGGTGACCTCGAGGGGACCGTCACCGGTCCGGGGCTTCATGGCCGCCATAGTCGTACTCCCTCCACACGGTCTCGGCGGCGACGGACCGGCGCCACCAGCGGTGGGCGTCGCGCGCCACACGATGATTCTTCCCCATCCGTTCGCCGCGCACGACACCGGAGCGATCATCGGGCGTGGCGGGACGGTCGGGCGGTCAGGAACGAGCGCTGCGGAAACACCCGGAGAGGTGCTCGTCGACCATCCCGGTGGCCTGCATCAACGCGTGCGCGGTGGTCGGCCCGACGAAGCGCAGCCCGCGCTTGCGCAGCTCCTTGGCCATCGCCGTGGACGCCGGCGTGGTGGCGTGGACGCCCTCGAGGGTCTCCGGCGGGGGCGCAGGTGGGTCGGGCGCGAACGACCACAGCAGCGCGTCCAGCCCGGGCCCCTCCTCCTCGATGCGCAGGACGGCGCGGGCGTTCGAGATCGCCGCGTCGATCTTCTGCCGGTTGCGGACGATCCCCGCGTCGTCGAGCAGCCGCGCGACGTCGTCGTCGGAGAACTCCGCGACCTTCCCGACGTCGAACCCGGCGAACGCCTCGCGGAAGCCGGGCCGCTTGCGCAGGATGATCAGCCACGACAGGCCGGACTGGAACGCCTCGAGGCACAGCCGCTCGTAGAGCGCGTCCCGGCCGTGCAGCTCGTGGCCCCACTCGGTGTCGTGGTACTCGCGCAGCAGCGGGTCCGAGGCCCCCCACGGGCACCGACCGACGCCGTCGTCGCCGACGATCGCCCCGGTCACGGCGTCTGTCCTGCCTCGGCCGCGCAGCGGAGGGCGAGGCGGCGCAGGGACACCGCGAGGCCGAGCCGGAACAGCGGCGAGATCACGGGCCAGCCGAGCGCCCCGAGGAGCCCGAGCGGGAGGTCCAGCCGCTCGCCCCACTCGAACCGGGACGCCCCGGGCCCCCGGTCGATGACCGTGAAGGTGCCGGAGCCGCGCACGAACGAACCGGTGTGGACGACGGTGGCCCGGTGCGGCGGGTCCCAGCCGACGATCCGCATGCTGTCGGTGACGCCGAGCGGGCCGATCCCGGTGGTGGCCGCGAGCTCGGAGCCGATGCCCACACCGTCCCCGTGCGTCACGCGGACCACGGTGCCGAGCATCCACTCGCCCTGGGACTCCCAGTCGGTCACCGCCTTCCAGAGCAGCTCCCCGGGGGCGTCGACGTCCACGCCGACGGTGATGTCACGGGTGACCATGGGAGATGCCCTTCGTGCTGGTCGCGGCGCCGGACGGCACGCCCGCGGTCGGGTCGGTGGGTGTGGGGTCCTCCTCCGGGGCCACCGGGGCGGGGTACCCGACGCCGGTGAGCGTCTCCGGATCCTCGCCCGCGGACGGCGGCAGGCTCTCGTGCACGGCCAGGCGTGCCCGCAGCGTGTCCACCTCGGCCGCGAGCCGGTCGAGGGCCCAGTCCACCTCGCTCATCCGGTATCCGCGGAACGACTGCTGGAACCGCAGCTCGCGCAGATCGCCCCCGGTGAGGTCACGCGCGGGCAATCGGGTCGGCGTGGCACCGGGCGGCATCGGCTCGAGATCCTCGCCCCGCCCGGCCAGCATCGCCGTCGCCACGTAGATCACGCCGGCGACCACCCCGACGACGAGGACGTAGACCAACGCGCTGCCCATGGGGTCGATCGTGGCACGAGGGACCGACAGCGGCCGTCAGGGCGGGTGGGGCGCCGTCAACGGGAGAAGCTCGCGGATCGGCGGCCGGTCGGTGGTGGCCACGTCGTGGACCTCGGGCAGCCACTGCCCGCCCACCGGCACGAACTGGGTCAACGGCCGGGAACCCTCGTCGAGGTCCGCGCAGCGGCGCAGCGCCACGTCCAGGACCTCCGCGGCGGTCACGCCCAGCGCCCGCAGGCTGCGGTGGCGGTGCTTGCGGACGCCGAGGTCGACCTGCCCGATCGCGCCCAGCCCCCGGGTGCGGTGGGTGTCGAGCAGCAGCCCGAGCTCGACGCCGTACCCGCCCGCGAACGGCAGCGACTCCAGCAGCTCCCGGGTCGCGGCGTACTCCCCGCCGAGGGGCTGGACGATTCCGGCGAGCTCCGGGCGCAGCGCGGCCAGCGCCGGCCGGGCGACCAGTTCGGTGACCCGGCCGCCGCCGGTGGCGAGCACGTCGTCCTCCGAGATCCGCAGCGGGCGGTGGTAGAAGCCCTTCACCAGCTCGACGCCGGGCACCGTCAGCAACGGCCCGAGCAGCGAGGTCACGAACCGCTCGTCCACGTCGACGAGGTCGGAGTCGAGGTAGACCAGGACGTCCCCGGTGGTCGCCGCCACCGCGCGCCACAGCACCTCCCCCTTGCCGGGCCGCACCACCACCCCCGGCAGGGCCTCCTCGCGGGTGATCACCCGCGCGCCCGCGGCGTGCGCGACGGCGACGGTGTCGTCGACCGAGCCGGAGTCCACGACGACGACCTCGTCCACCACCGTCCCGACCAGCGGCGTCACCGCCCCCACGACGCCGGCGACGGTGGCCTGCTCGTCGAGCGCGGGCAGTACCACCGAGACGGTGCGCCCGGCCTTCGCGGCCACCAGCTCCGCGGCCGTCCACGGCGGCTCGGTCCAGGTGCGGGCGGAGAACCAGGGTTCGTGAGTGCTCACGGCCGGGGCAGGACGTCCGCGGTGGCGGCCACGGCCTCGAGGGCGGCCCCCGCCGTCGTCGTGCGGGTCAGGGCGTCCAGCGACCCGCTCGAGAGGAAACCGGTCCCGGTCAGGCCCTCCAGCCACGCCAGCATCGGTGCGTAGTGGCCGGTGGGGTCGCAGAGCACCACCGGCTTGGCGTGCATGCCCAGCACCCGCGAGGTCCAGGCCTCGAACAGCTCCTCGAGGGTCCCCAGGCCCCCGGGCAGGGCCACGACGGCGTCGCTGCGCGCGTCCATGGCCGCCTTCCGCTCCCGCATCCCGTCGACGACGAGGAGCTCGTCCGACTCGTCGTCGGCGACCTCGCGGTGCACCAGGTCGGACGGGATGACGCCGAGGGTGTGGGCGCCGCCCGCGCGGGCGGCCCGCGCGACCTCGCCCATCATGCCGACCCGGCCGCCGCCGGAGACCAGCGTCCAGCCGCGGGCGGCGATCCCGGCGCCGAGCTCCCGGGCGAGCGCGAGGTGCTCCGGCGCGACCGGCCCCGAGGCGCAGAACACGCAGACCGCGAGGCTCACGGCTCGACCGGGCCGGGGTCCTCGACCAGCTCCTGGAAGCCCTTCTCCACGATCGCGACGACGTCGTCCACGTCGTCGGTGATCGTGATCAGGTCGACGTCCTTCGGGCTGATGACGCCGTGCTCGAGCGCGGTGGTCTTCAGCCAGTCGACCAGCCCGCCCCAGTAGCCCGAGCCGAACAGCACGACGGGGAAGCGGGTCACCTTGCCGGTCTGGACCAGCACGAGCGCCTCGAAGAGCTCGTCGAGGGTGCCGAAGCCGCCGGGCAGGCAGACGAAGGCCTGGGCGTACTTCACGAACATCGTCTTGCGGGCGAAGAAGTAGCGGAATCCGACACCGAGGTCGACCCACGGGTTGAGGCCCTGCTCGAAGGGGAGCTCGATCCCCAGGCCGACCGACAGCCCGCCTGCCTCGGAGCAGCCGCGGTTCGCGGCCTCCATGATCCCGGGGCCGCCGCCGGTGATCACCGCGTAGCCGGCCTGGGCCAGCGCGCCGCCGAGGGCCATGCCGGTCGCGTAGTCCGGGTGGTCCGGCGCGGTCCGGGCCGAACCGAAGACGGTGACCGCCCGCGGGATCTCGGCGAGCACGCTGAAGCCCTCGATGAACTCCGCCTGGATCCGCTGCAGGCGCCAGGCGTCGGAGTGGACCCAGTCGACCGGGCCGCGGGAGTCGAGCAGGCGCTGGTCGGTGGTCGACGAGAGCCGGGCCGGGTCCCGGTGCTCGGGGCGTCGTCTGTCGATGGTCGTCGGTCGCGGCGTCGTCAGATCGTCGGACTTCAGAGGATCGAACGGAGAGGGCCCGGTCATGCCCGCCAGCGTAGGGACGCCCGGACGTGGCGCGTCCCGCGGTCGCGCACCGGTCACCGGGAGTTGACCCGGTCGTCGTCTGGGCGGTTCGGAACGAACGACTCGTTTGTTGCTTCTAGCTGCACGAACGACCCGTTCGTTCGACACCAGATTGCGCCGGACGCACCACCGGGCTAGTCCAGATAGCCGCGCAGGGTCGTCGCACCCGCCGTGATGTTCCGGACGTCGACGTGCTCGTCGCGGGTGTGGGCGAGGTTCGGGTCGCCCGGACCGAAGTTCACCGCGGGAATCCCGAGCGCGGAGAACCGCGAGACGTCGGTCCACCCGTACTTCGCGACCGGCGTCGCCCCGCTCGCCGCGACGAACTCGGCCGCCGCGGGCGCGGACAGCCCCGGGAGCGCCCCCGGTGCGGCGTCGGTCACCCGGACCTCGAACCCCTCGAGCACCGACCGGACGTGGGCCTCGGCGTCGGGCAGGGAACGGTCCGGGGCGAAGCGGAAGTTCACCGTCACCGCGGCGGCGTCCGGGACGACGTTGCCCGCGACGCCGCCCTCGACGCGCACCGCCTGCAGACCCTCGCGGTAGACGCAGCCGTCGATGTCCACCTGGCGGGGCTCGTACGCAGCGAGCCGCGCGAGCACCGGCGCCGCGGCGTGGATCGCGTTCTCCCCCAACCACGAGCGCGCCGAGTGCGCCCGACGCCCGTGCAGGTCCACGACGACGCGCATGGTGCCCTGGCACCCGCCCTCGACCAGACCCGACGTCGGTTCCCCGAGGATCGCGAGGTCGGCGTCGAGCCACTCCCGCAGGTCCCGCTCGATGCGGCCCAGCCCATTGCGCGAGGCGTCGATCTCCTCGCAGTCGTAGAGCACGAGGGTCACGTCGTGGGCCGGTTCGGTGAGGACCGCGGTCAGGTGGGCCATCACCGCGACGCCGGCCTTCATGTCCGAGGTCCCGCACCCGTAGAGCAGGTCGCCGTCGCGGTGGGAGGGCACGTTGTCCGCGATCGGGACCGTGTCGAGGTGCCCGGCGAGCAGGACGCGGCGCTCCCGCCCGAGCGCCGTCCGCGCCAGCACCGCCTCCCCGGAGCGGACCACCTCGAGGTGCGGCTCGCGACGCAGCGCGGCCTCGACGACGTCGGCGAGCGCCTTCTCCTCCCCCGAGACGCTGGGGACGTCGACCAGCGCCGCGGTGAGGCCGACCGGGTCGGCGTGGAGGTCGAGCCGGGGAACGTCGATCAGGGGCAGGTCCGGGTCCGTGCTCACGGCGACCCACCCTAGGAGGCCGTCGCTAGGCTGGTCGGCGATGAGCACCCCGACCTCCCAGACCCCCACCCGCGCCGTCGGTGTCGGCATCGCGACCGTCACTCTCGAGGGCACCGTCCTCGACACCTGGTACCCGCTGCCGGAGCTCGCCGGCTCCGACCCGGTCACCGCGGAACCGGGCACCGTGATGGTCCCGGCCGGGGAGCTGGAGCCGGCGCTGGTCGACGCGCTGGGCACCGACGAGGCCCGGGGCGTCGAGGTCGTCGCGGTGCGCACCGTCGCGGACCTGTCCGGGCCGCCCGCGAGCGCCTACGACGTCTACCTGCGCCTGCACCTGCTCTCGCACCGCCTGGTCCGCCCGCACGGCGTCGACCTCACCGGCATGTTCGGGCTGCTCGCGAACGTCGCGTGGACCAACCACGGGCCGTGCGCCGTGCCCGGGTTCGAGCAGGTCCGGGCCCGGCTGCGCGGCCGCGGGCCGGTGACCGTGTACTCCGTCGACAAGTTCCCCCGGATGGTCGACTACGTCATCCCGAGCGGGGTCCGCATCGGCGACGCCGACCGGGTCCGCCTGGGCGCGCACCTCGCCGAGGGCACCACGGTGATGCACGAGGGCTTCGTCAACTTCAACGCGGGCACGCTGGGCGCCTCGATGATCGAGGGTCGGGTGTCCGGCGGCGTGGTCGTCGGCGACGGTTCCGACGTGGGCGGCGGCGCGTCGATCATGGGCACGCTGTCGGGGGGCGGCAAGGAGGTCATCTCGCTCGGGGAGCGCTGCCTGCTCGGCGCGAACGCCGGGATCGGGATCTCGCTCGGCGACGACTGCGTGGTCGAGGCGGGTCTCTACGTCACCGCGGGCACGCGGGTCACTCTCGACGATGGCTCCGTCGTCAAGGCGGCCGACCTCTCCGGGCGCTCGGGCCTGCTGCTGCGCCGGAACTCGACGACGGGCGCCGTCGAGGCCCTTCCCCGCACCGAGGGCGCGAAGGTCGAGCTGAACGAGGCGCTGCACGCGAATTAGGTGGGCGAAGCCCTGGTGAGCACTTTCGGGGGGTATAGCCCCCGAAAGTGCTCACCAGGCCGGAGGCCACCTACTCACGAGGCGGAGCCACCCAGGAGAGCGCCAGCATCAGCCGCGCCCGCACCTCCGGGTCGTCGAGCGAGTCACCGAACAGCTCGTGCAGCCGACCCATCCGGTACCGGACGGTCTGTGGGTGCACGTGGAGCTCCTCGGCCATCGACCTGCGGTCGCCCATGTGCCGCAGCCACGACCGCAACGTCTCGCGCAGCCGCTCCCGCGAGGACGGCGCCGACGCGTCCAGCGGGGCGAGGACCTGGTTGCCGAGCGCGTCGAGCAGCCGGCGGTCGCGGTGGACGATGATCGCGTCGAGGTGGTCGGCGACGAACACCGGATCGTCGGAGAGCAGGTGCTCCTTCGTCAGCCGCGCGGCGATCTCGGCGAGGTGCAGGCTGCGGGCCAGGTGCTCGGGAGGCACCGCGGCGCCGACGGTGGCGTGCGCGCCCCGCAGCAGGCCGGTGAGCGCGGCCCGCTCCGCCGAGCGCGAGCCGTTCGGGACCACGGCCCCGACCAGCGGCGGGCGACGGATCGGCAGCGACCGGGCGTCGAGCCGGGAGAGCGCCCGCCGCCCGGAGGCGTCGTCGGGCTCGACGAGCACCACCGACACCTTCTCCGGCACCGGCCAGTCGGCGCGACGGGCGGCCGCGCGCACCGCGGCGGGGTCGGAGGACTCCGAGAGCATGAGGTCGACGAGCTCTTCGCGGTGGCGCTCGCGCAGCGCCCCGGCCTCCTCCTGCTCGAGCACGTAGCCGTGGGCCGAGGCCGAGGAGAGCTGGTCGACGAAGAAGAACACCGTCTCGGCCAGGGCCGCCAGCGCGTCCGGCGCCAGCTCGACCTCGAGCGCCGCGGCCGAGACGTGGTGCCAGAAGACCCGGACGCCGATCTGGTAGACGGCGAGCAGGTCGGGCAGATGCGCGCCCTGCCGCCACTGGGAGCGGCCGAGGTTCTCGAAGAACTCCCGCTCGCCCGGACGGTCGATCGACCCGTCGTGCGTGAGCGAGATGATCCGACCCAGGACGGCCCGGACGCCCGCCGTCACCTCCTGCTCGTGCTCGGAGAGGAACTGCGCATAGTCGGGGACCCGGGCATCGAGTGCGTCGCGCACCTCGACCATGAGTTCGGGGACACGGCGCCCGACAGCGGCGGACAAGGCATCGAGCGACGGTGCGGAGATCTCGGTCAAACCCCACCTCTGCCTTCTGAGCCGCGACGAACGGCAGCTCTGCCCCCTACCCCGACGATAATCCGGCTCGTTCTGTGCCGCGATGACAAAAACGGGCGTTCGAACTGATCGTCCGAGTCAAGACTTGTCGCGTGCCCCACAAGCACCATCGACGCCATGGAAAATCGCGCGCCTGCCCCCGCCGACGGGACGTCGCGATTACGTGTCGCGGAGCGGGCGGAGAACTTCCCGGTCGCGCTGCGGGTGCTCCCCGCGCGCAGGCGGGCGGTGCTGCGCGCGATCTACGACGTCGTCCGGACCGTCGACGACGTCGGTGACGAGGGCGATCTCGGTCCCGTCGAGCGGCTCGCCGCGCTGGACGCGCTCGACGAGGATCTCGATCGCGTGTTCGCCGGTGGAGATCCGCACGACCCGGTGATCGGCGCCCTCGCGCCCCACGTCGGCCTGCTGCCCGCGGTGCCGTTCCACGACCTGGTCGCCGCGAACCGGGCGGACCAGACCGTCACCCGCTACGCCTCCCGCGACGAGCTGATCGGCTACTGCCGGCTGTCCGCGGTGCCCGTCGGGCGGCTCGTCCTCGCCGCGTTCGAGGTCGCCCCCACCGGCGCGATGCTCGCCCGGTCCGACGACGTCTGCGTCGCCCTGCAGCTACTCGAGCACCTCCAGGACGTCGCCGAGGACCGCGCACGCGGCCGCATCTACCTGCCCGCCGACGCCCTCGACGCCGCAGGCGTCGCCGAGACCGACCTGGACGCACCGAGCGCCTCCCCGGCGCTGCGCCTGCTCGTGCTCGCCGAGTCCGCCGCCGCCCGCGACCTGCTCGCCGGAGGCGCCGGTCTGGTCGGCCGGGTTGACGGCGCGGCCCGCCTCGCCGTCGCGGGCTACGTCGCGGGCGGCGCGGCGGCCGCCGACGCCGTCGACCGCACCGGGGGCGACGTCCTCGGGCGCACCGCCCGCACCCGCCGTCGGGACGTCGTGACCCACCTGGCCCGACTCGGACTCCGCCCCCGCAGGACAGGAGGTTCCCGCCCGTGACCACCGTCGTGACGGACGCCCGCACGGCCCGTGCCTACGCCACCTGCGAGGCCATCACCCGGACCCAGGCCCGCAACTTCCACTACGGGATCCGGCTCCTGCCCCCGGACCGCCGGGCCGCCCTCTGCGCGGTCTACGCCCTCGCCCGCCGCGTCGACGACCTCGGCGACGAGCACGGCGGGGCCGCCGCCAAGCGCGCCGCGCTCGCCGACCTGCGCACGCAGCTCACGACCCTCGACGACGCCCCGGGCGACGACCCGGTGATGCTCGCCGTCGCCGACGCGTCCCGGCGCTTCCCGATCCCGCTCGGCGCCTTCGACGAGCTCGTCGACGGGGTCGAGGCCGACGTCGCCGCCGACGACGCGTACGCCCGGGCCGGAACCCCGTCCGCGCCGTACCGCACCTTCGATGACCTGCTCTGGTACTGCCGGTGCGTCGCGGGCTCGGTCGGGCGCCTCTGCCTGGGGGTGTTCGGGACCCGCCCGGGCGCGGACCCCGACGGCGAGGCCCCCCGGCTCGCCGACGCCCTGGGCCTCGCGCTGCAGCAGACGAACATCCTGCGCGACGTCCGTGAGGACCTCCTCAACGGCCGCATCTACCTGCCCGCCGACGAGCTGGCGTCGGCGGGCGTGACGCTGCGCGTGCGCTCCGACGGCGTCCTCGACGACCCCCAGGGCGCCCTCGCCGATCTCCTGCGCGACGCCGCCGTCCGGTCCCGCGAGTGGTACGACGAGGGCCTGCAGCTGGTCGGGCTGCTCGACCGCCGCAGCGCCGCCTGCACGACCGCGATGGCCGGCATCTACCGGCGCCTGCTCGACGACATCACCGCCGACCCCCGCGCGGTCTACGACCGGCGGCTGTCCCTGTCCGCCCCGAAGAAGGCCCTGGTCGCCGTGCGCGCCCTGACGGGCCTGGACCCGGCGGGCGGGCACCGCAGGGGCGTGGGTCGATGACGCCGGGGAGACGGTCGCGGGAGCACATCGGCGGCGGAGCCCGGCCGTCGAGGCGGGTCGCGGTCCTCGGCGGTGGCCTCGCCGGACTGTCCGCCGCGCTGCGCTGCGCCGACGACGGGCACGAGGTGACCCTGCTGGAGAGCCGGGCGCGCCTCGGCGGCCTCGCCGGGTCGTTCCGGCGCCGCGACGCGCACGTCGACACCGGCCAGCACGTCTTCCTGCGCTGCTGCCACGCCTACCGCGGGCTGCTCGCCCGCCTCGACGTCACCGGCTCCACCACCCTGCAGGAGCGGCTCGACGTCACTGTGCTCCGCCCGGGCGCGGCCCCCGCCCGGCTGCGACGCGACCGCCCTCCGGCCGTCCTGGGCCTCCTCCCGGGGGCGCACCTCGCCCGGGCACTGCTGCGCTACGACCCGGTGCCGTGGCGCGAGCGGCTCGCCCTCCCCCGGGCCGCCGCCGCGCTGCGCCGCCTCGACCCCGCCGATCCCGCGGTCGACGCACAGAGCTTCGGCGACTGGCTGCGCCGCTACGGGCAGGGCCCCGCCGCGGTGGCGGCACTGTGGGACCTCGTCGGGACCCCGACGCTCAACGCCCGCGCCGACGAGGCGTCGCTGGCGCTGGCCGCGACGGTGTTCCGCCTCGGGCTGCTCGGCGACCCCGACGCCTCCGACATCGGCTGGGCGAGGGTTCCGCTCTCCGACCTGCACGACACCGCCGCCCGCCGCGCCCTCGACGACGCCGGGGTGCGGGTGCGGCTCGCCACCCGGGTCCGCCACGTCACCCGCGCCGACGACGGCTGGCGGATCACCGTCGCGGGCCGCGACGGCGCGCGGGACGCCCTCGCCGTCGACGCCGTGGTGTGCGCGCTGCCCCCGGAGGCGGCGGCCGCGGTGCTGCCCGACCCGGTCGGCACGCAGGTCGGCGACGCGGCCGAGGCACTCGGCGCGAGCCCGATCGTCGACGTCCACCTCGTCCTCGACCGCCCGGTGCTCCCGGTGCCGTTCGCGGCGGGCCTGGACACCGAGGTGCAGTGGGTGTTCGACCGCTCCGCGGCCCACGGCGCGCTGCCTGCGGGCGCCCAGTACCTGGTCGTCTCGCTCTCGGCCGCCGACGCCTACACCGGGCTCGGCGCCGCGGTGCTCGTCGAGCGCTTCCGCACCGAGCTGACCCGCCTCCTGCCCGCCGCGGCGGAGGCGCGACTGATCGACGGATTCGTCACCCGGGAGCCCCGGGCGACGTTCCGGCCGGCCCCGGGCAGCGGCGCCCGACGACCGGCCGCCCGGACCGCGCTGCCCGCGCTCGCGCTGGCCGGCGCGTGGACCGACACCGGATGGCCCGCGACGATGGAGGGTGCCGTGCGCAGTGGACGGACTGCGGCCGCCGTGGTGACCCGGGGACATGACGACCCCAGACCCCGATACGACGGCCCCGAGCGCGACGGCCGGGGACGGGTCGCCGCATGACCGCCGCGACGACCGACGGCGGGGCGGCGCTCCCCGATCCGGCGACCCCGTTCCCCGACCCGACGTTCCCCGACCAGACGTTCCCCGACCCGACGACGGTGGACGTGGCCGCCGTGCTGCGCCGCTGCCGGGACCTGGTCGACCCCGCACTGCGCGCGGTGGTGCCCCGCCTCGACCCGGCCAGCGCCGGCCAGACCGCCTACCACCTGGGATGGGTCGACGCCGAAGGTCGCCCGTCGCGGGGTGGCGGCAAGGCGCTGCGGCCGGCGCTGGCGCTGCTGGCGGCCCGGGCCTGCGGCGCGCAGGACGACGTCGCGGTGCCCGGCGGGGTGGCCCTCGAACTGGTGCACAACTTCTCGCTCGTGCACGACGACCTCATCGACGGCGACACCGAGCGGCGCCACCGCCCGACGGTATGGGCCCTCTGGGGCGCGCCCGCCGCGATCCTGGCCGGCGACGCGATGCTCGCGCTCGCCACAGAGGTGCTGCTCGAGGTGCCCGCCCCGGCCGCGGCCCTGCTTCTGACCCGGACGGTGCGCGAGCTGGTGGGCGGCCAGGTCGCCGACGTGGCGTTCGCCGACCGCGACGACGTGGGCGTCGACGAGTGCCTCGCGATGGCCCACGGCAAGACCGGGACGCTGCTCGGCGCGAGCACCGAGATCGGCGCCGTCCTCGCGGGCGCCCCCACCGGGGCCCGGGACGCGCTGCGGACCTTCGGCGCCGAGCTCGGCCTGGCGTTCCAGCTCGTCGACGACCTGCTCGGCATCTGGGGCGACCCCGCGGTCACCGGCAAGCCCGTGCTCGCCGACCTGCGGGAGCGCAAGAAGTCGCTCCCGGTCACGTGGGCCGTCGTTCACGGCGGCGACGCCGGACGCGACCTCGCCGCCTGGCTCACGCGGCCGGCCGACGGCAGTGCCGGTCCTGACGAGCTCACCCTGCGTCGCGGCGCCGCCCTCGTCGAGGCGGGCGGCGGGCGCGCCTGGGCGGGCGCCGAGGCCCGTCGTCGGCTGGCCGCCGCCGAGGCCGCGCTCGCGACGCTCGCCGATCGTCTGCCCACCACCGACCCCGCCACGACGCGGGCCCGGGCCGAGCTCGTCGCGCTCGCCCGCCACCTCGCCGACCGGGAGGCCTGAGTTGACGCTGTCCGTCCCCGCTGTCACCTCGACCGGCGTCCGCACCGCAGCGGACGCCCTCGAGGCCGGGATCGACCACCTGCGCTCGCGCCAGGACGCGGCCGGGTGGTGGAAGGGCGACCTCGACACCAACGTGACGATGGACGCCGAGGACCTCCTGCTCCGGCACGTCCTCGATCTCTCCGACCCGGAGCGCACCGCGGGCGCCGCCCGCTGGATCCGCTCCCAGCAGCGCGCGGACGGGACCTGGGCGACCTTCGCGGGCGGGCCCGGCGACCTCTCCACCACCGTCGAGGCGTGGGTCGCGCTGCGGCTGGCCGGAGACGATGCCGCCTCGAGTCACATGGCCGCCGCCGCCGCGTTCGTCCGGGAGCAGGGCGGGGTGGAGTCGACCCGGGTGTTCACCCGGGTCTGGCTGGCGCTCGTCGGGCTCTGGTCCTGGGACGACCTGCCCGCGATGCCCCCCGAACTGATCCACCTGCCCCGCTGGTTCCCGCTGAACGTGTCGGACTGGGCGTGCTGGGCCCGCCAGACGGTGGTCCCGCTGACCGTCGTCGCCACCCTGCGTCCGTCGCACCCGGTCGGCTTCGGCATCGAGGAGCTACGGGCCGGGACGGCCGCGCCCCGGTGGGCCCCGGTCTGGACGTGGTCGGGGTTCTTCTCCCGGCTCGACGTCGGGCTGCACGCCTATGCGCGCGCCGCCCGCCGCGGACCGGGACCGTTGGCCGCGATCCGCCGGGGGGCGATGCGCAAGGCCGGCGAGTGGATCCTCGCCCGCCAGGAGGCCGACGGCGGGTGGGGCGGCATCCAGCCGCCGTGGGTGTACTCGGTGATGGCGCTCGTGCTGCTCGGCTACCCGCGCGACCACCCGGCCGTCCGCGCCGCGATCGCCGGGCTCGACGGGTTCACCCTGGTCACCGGCTCGCCGGACGGCCCCGTGATCCGCCTGGAGGCCTGCCAGTCGCCGGTGTGGGACACCTGCCTGGCGGTCAACGCCCTGCACGACGCCGCCGTCCCCGCCGACGACCCCGCCGTCGTCGCGGGCACCCGGTGGCTGCTCGACGAGCAGGTCACCGCCACCGGCGACTGGACGGTGCAGCGGCCTGCGCTGCCGTCGGGCGGGTGGGCCTTCGAGTTCGCCAACGACGTCTACCCCGACACCGACGACACCGCCGAGGTCGTCCTCGCGTTGCGCCGCTCCGAGCACGCGGGGCTCGACGACGCCGACCGGGTGCGGCTGCGCGCCGCGGTCGACCGCGGCCTCGACTGGGCCGCGGGCATGGTCTCCGCCGACGGCGGATGGGGCGCGTTCGACGCCGACAACACCCGCGCGCTGGTCACCAAGCTGCCGTTCTGCGACTTCGGCGAGGTGATCGACCCGCCGTCGGCGGACGTCACCGGGCACGTCGTGGAGGCACTCGCGGCCGAGGGCCGGGCGGGCTCCGAGGTGTGCCGGCGCGGGGTCGCCTGGCTGCTCGACGCGCAGGAGGCCGATGGGTCGTGGTTCGGCCGCTGGGGCGCGAACCACCTCTACGGCACCGGTGGCGTCGTCCCGGCGCTGGTGGCGGCGGGGGTGGATCCCGCGTCGACACCGATCCGACGGGCGGTGCGGTGGCTGCACGCCCACCAGAACGACGACGGCGGGTGGGGCGAGGACCTGCGCTCCTACGTCGACCCGGCGTGGATCGGGCGCGGTGCCTCGACCCCGTCGCAGACCGCGTGGGCGCTGCTCGCGCTGATCGCCGCGGGTGACCGCTCGCCGGCCGCCGAGCGTGGGGTCGCCTGGCTGGTGGAGACGCAGCGCCCCGACGGCGGGTGGGACGAGGAGCAGTTCACCGGCACCGGGTTCCCGGGCGACTTCTACATCGCCTACCACCTCTACCGGGTCGTGTTCCCGATCTCGGCCCTGGGCCGCTGGGTGCACGGGTGGGACCTCGTCGGTGGTGGCGCATGACCGACACCGGACCCGTCGTCGCCACCCCGATGGCGATCGAGCGGCGGGCCGTCGCCGGGCCGGGTGGATGCCGGGTCCCGACGGCGAGCGTGATCCGCACCGGCGCGGGACCGCGGCGATCCCGGGAGGCCGCGCGGCGCCTGGCCGGTCGGCCGGTGCTCGTCGCCGGGGTCGCCGGAGCGCTGCGCGAGGTGCTCCGGCCCGGCGAACTCGTCGTGGCCGACGAGGTCGTGGGGCCCGACGGCGGGTCGGTGCGGGTGGCGAGCGCGCCCCTGCTGGCGGCGGCGCTGCGCGCGGCCGGGTTGACGGTGCACGTCGGGCCGGTGATCTCGGCCGAGCACGTGGTGACCGGTGCCGAGCGGCCGGCTCTGGGTCGCGCGGGGCCGTCGTCGTGGGTGAGTGGCGCCCCTCGCTCGTCAGGTGAGGGCAATGGACCATTGCTGCCACGGGGGCGGGCCCCACTCGCCGTCGACACCGAGTCGGCCTGGCTCGCACCGGAGGACGCCGCGACCCCGTTCGCCGTCGTCCGCGCGATCGTCGACACCCCGGAGCACCCGCTCGTGCACCCGGGCACCGTCGGGCGGGGGATCGCCGCGCTGCGCTCCCTGCGCCGGGCCGCGCCGGTCCTCGCCGCCTGGTCCGCGGCCCTCGGGGAGCGCGAGGTGCTGCTCGCCGAGCCGCGCTCGTTCTGCGCCGGGGTGGACCGCGCGATCGCGACCGTCGAACAGGCCCTCGACCGGCACGGCGCCCCGGTGTACGTGCGGCGCCAGATCGTGCACAACAGCCACGTCGTCGCCGACCTCGAACGCCGCGGCGCCGTCTTCGTCCAGGAGGCCGAGGAGGTCCCGACGGGCGCGACCCTCGTGCTCGCCGCGCACGGCGTCGCGCCGTCGGTGCGGCGGACGGCGGCCGCGCGGCACCTCGCCGTCGTGGACGCCACGTGCCCGCTGGTGACCAAGGTGCACGCGGGCGTGCGGCGCCACGCCGGGCGCGGCGCCACGGTGCTCCTCATCGGCCACGCCGAGCACGAGGAGGTCGAAGGCACCGTCGGGGAGGCGCCCGGGGACGTGATCGTCGTGGGCAGCGAGGCCGAGGCGGAGGCCGTGACCCCGCCCGATCCGGGGCGCGTCGCATCCGCCGTGCAGACCACGCTGGCCGTGGACGAGGCCGAACGGATCGCCGCGGTGCTGCGACGACGGTTCCCGGCGCTGGTCGAGCCGCGCTCGACCGACATCTGCTACGCGACCACCAACCGCCAGGCGGCCGTGCGCGCGGTCGCCGCCGAGGCCGACCGGCTCGTCGTCGTCGGCTCGGCGAACTCCTCGAACTCGGTGCGGCTCGCGGAGGTCGGGGCCCGCGCCGGGGTCGAGGCCCGCCGCGTCGACCGCCCCGACGAACTCGACCTCACCTGGCTCGTGGGGGCCCGGCGCGTCGCGGTCACCGCGGGCGCCTCGGCACCCGAGGCCCTCGTCGACGGCGGGGTCGGCAGCGTCGTCGACCTCCTACGCGGGCTCGGGCCCGTGACCGTCACCCCCCGGCCGACCACGACCGAGGACATCCGCTTCACCCTCCCCAAGGACGTGAGCTGACCATGGGATTCCCCCTCCGACAGAGCATCCGGCTCGGCACGTACCTCATGGCGCAGCGCATCCGTCGCCGGGAGAAGTTCCCGATCCTCGTCGAGCTGGAGCCGCTGTTCGCCTGCAACCTCAAGTGCGCGGGCTGCGGGAAGATCGCCCAGCCGGCGTCGCTGCTGAAGCAGCGGATGCCGGTCGAGCAGGCGGTCGGCGCCATCGAGGAGGCCGGCGCGCCGATGGTCTCCATCGCGGGCGGCGAGCCCCTGATGCACCCGCAGATCGACGATATCGTGCGGCAGCTGCTGGACCGCAACAAGATCGTGTTCCTGTGCACGAACGCGCTGCTGCTGCCCAAGCACATCGGGAAGTTCGCGCCGCACAAGAACTTCGCGTGGATGGTGCACATCGACGGCCTGCGCGAGCGCCACGACGCCTCGGTGCGCAAGGTCGGGGGCTTCGACGCCGCGGTCGACGCGATCAAGGCGGCCCAGGCGGCGGGGTTCAAGGTCTATACGAACACCACGTTCTTCGACACCGACACCCCGCAGGACGTCATCGACGTCCTCGACTACCTCAACGACGACCTCGGCGTCGACAACATGCAGATCTCGCCCGCCTACGCCTACGAGCGGGCGCCCGACCAGGAGCACTGGCTCGGCGTCGACCAGACCCGTGAGCTGTTCCGCAAGGCGTTCGCCGACGGGCGCCGCAAGAAGTGGCGGCTCAACCACTCACCACTGTTCCTGGACTTCCTGGAGGGCAAGCGGGACTTCGACTGCACCGCCTGGGCGATCCCGTCCTACTCACTGCTCGGGTGGCAGAAGCCCTGCTACCTGCTCGACGACGGGTACGTCGCGACCTATCGGGAGTTGATCGAGGACACGGACTGGGACTCGTACGGACGAGGCCGTAACGCCAAGTGCGAGAACTGCATGGCCCATTGCGGGTACGAGCCGTCGGCCGTCTTCGCGACGATGGGGTCGCTGCGGGAGTCGATCCGCGCGGCGACGGACACGGTCGGTGCGCGATAACGCGTGAAGGGCCCGTGAATGGTGGGGGTCCGGAAAGGCGGCGTCATCGGGGTCGCTACCGTCGAACGCGACCGGTACCCGGCCGAGAGGCGGCGCAGCCGCATGGCGCACCACCACGGCACGACGATCCACCTGCCGCACTGGCGGGAGATGGCCCGGCACGCCGTGGTCCCGCTGCTGGAGTCGGTCCTCGTCCCGCTCGGGCTCTTCGCGCTCCTGCTGCACACCTCCGGCTTCGCCGCGGGGCTCTGGGCCGCGCTGGCGTGGTCAGGGCTCGCGGTGCTGGCGCGCCTGCTGTGGCGCCGGGCGCTCCCGGCGATCCTCCTCATCTCCACGGCGATCCTCGTGGTGCGGACCGTCGTCGGACTCTGGACCGGCAGCGCCCTGGTGTACTTCCTGGAGCCGTCCGCACAGAACTTCATCTTCGCGGCCGCGCTGCTGGTGACGCTGTTCGGTGGAGGGCGCCCGCTGCTGGCCCGGCTCGCGGACGACTTCGTGGCGTTCCCGACGGCACTCACCGAGCGCCCGAAGGTCCAGCAGTTCTTCCGACGGGTCTCGCTGCTGTGGGCGCTGGTGTTCCTCGTGAACGGCGCGACCACGCTGCTGGCGTTGGCGGTGGCGACCGTCGAGGCCTATCTGCTGGTCGCCACCGTGGGGTCGTTCGCGCTGGTGGGCGTGGGGATCGGGATCTCGCTGTGGTGGTTCCGCTCGTCGCTCGCCGGCGAGGGTGTGCGGCTGCGCTGGGGTCCCGCGACCGCCTAGTCGCCCAGGGTCCGGGCGGCCAGCCCGGCCAGTGTGCCGTCGAAGTCGCGCGACGAGAAGGCCCGCGCCGCGGCAGCCAACTCCGCCCGGCGGGACGGGTCGTCGCGCAGCCCGGCGACCGCCTCGGTGACGTCCGCGGGGCGCGGGCAGACGACGGCGAGCCCGGCGTGCGCCAGCGCCGCCGCGCCCGCGCGGCCGTGCCCGGGCACCGGGGTCGCGAAGAGCACCGGGCGGCCCACGGCCAGCGCCTCGCTCGCGATCATCCCGCCGCCGGTGGTGAGCACCGCGTCGGCGGCGGCCATCTCGGCGGGCACGGCATCGGTCCAGCCCAGGGTCCGCAGCCGCGGGTCGCCGCGGGCGTCGAGACGGCCCCGGAGGACGTCGTTGCGCCCGCACAGCACGACCGCCCGGATCCCGCTCCCCGCGCCGAGGACGGCGTCCACCGCCGTTGCGAGCGAGCCGAATCCCAGCGAGCCGCCGGTGACCAGGACGGTGAGGTCCTCGCCGTCCGGCGGCGGGGTCGGGACGAAGCGGGGGTCGACCACGGGCGGGACCACCCGCACGTCCGCGGCCCCGAGACGGCGCGCCGCGGTGGCGGCCCCGTCGAGCATCACCCAGGTCTCGTCGACGTCGCGCCACACCCAGAAGGGGTGCACGGCGGGGTCGGTGACGACCGCGACGGTGCGGGCGGCCAGCTCACCCCGGCGGCGCAGCAGGGCGAGCCCACCGGAGGTCACCGGGTAGGTGCAGACGACGAGGTCGGGCCGGTGCCGGGCGAGGACCGGTCGCAGCGCGCGGGCCGTGGCCGGTGCGCCGAGGCGCTGGAACACCCCGGCGACGCGCGGGAGCCGGCCGAGCACGTCGTAGGCGAGGCCGTAGAGCCCGGGCGCGGCGCGCATGACGAGCCGGTACGCGGCCCCGAGCAGGGCCGTGCGGCGCGGACCGCCGGCCACGGTCTCGACCTCGGTCACGGCCGCCGCCGGCCACACCACACGCATCCGCGCCGCGAGAGCCCGGGCGGCCGCGACGTGGCCCTCACCCACCGGCGCGGAGAGCAGCAGCACGCGCGAGGGGGTCGGGGATGACGACGACGGTCCCGGATTCCGGCGCAGTGGCGACTCCGTCTCCCGGCTCACCGACGCACGCTAGCGCCGCCGTGGCCGGTGACGCCTCTCCTGGGCCCCGACGGGTGCTGCTGCTCTCCGGGTCGATCGGCGCCGGGCACCACGCGGCGGCGCGCGCGGTCGCAGAGGCGCTCAATACGGCGTGGCCCGACGCCGAGGTGGTGACCGGCGACGTCCTCGCGGGGATGGGTACCGGCGCCCCGCGGACGTTCTCGGGCATCTACGCCACCAGTGTGCGGGCGCTCCCATGGCTCTACGGGCTGTACTACTGGCTGCTCGCCCACGTCGGCTTCTTCCGCGCGGGGACGCGGGCCGTGCTGGGGCGCTGGAGCGCCCGGGGGATCGCGCCGCTGCTCGCCCGGCATCGCCCCGACCTCGTCGTCACCACGTTCCCTGAGGGGGTGCAGGGGCTCGCGCGCCTGCGCCGGGCCGGGCGGCTGAGCGCCCGGGCGGTGGTGGTCCCCGCCGACCCGGCACCGCAGCCGCTGTGGTGCGACGCCGACCTCGACGCCCATCTCGTCACCACCGAGGAGGCCGCGCGGCGGGTGCGCCGGTCCGCGCCCGGGGCGGTGGTGCACGTGGTCGGCTGGCCGGTGGTGTCGGCCTTCCACCCGCCGGCCCCCGCGGAGCGTCAGCGATGCGGCGTTGCTGACGTCCAGTGTCAGCAACGCCGCATCGCTGACAACGCCCGACCCCGGCTCCGCGTCCTCGTCTCGGCCGGCTCGCTGGGATTCGGCGACCTGCCGGCCATCGCCGCCGCGGTGCTCGCCGCGGGCGCCGATCCCGTCGTCGCCACCACCGATCGAGCCGCCCGCGCCCGCCTGGACGTCCTCGCCGCGGCGCACCCCGGCCGCGTCGAGATCCACCGCTGGATCGACGACCCCGCCACCGTCACCCGCGGCGTCGACGCCGTCGTCACCACCGGCGGCGGGGCCGGCGCGTTCGAGGCGCTCGCCTGCGCCCGACCGCTGCTCGTCGCGGACCCGATCCCCGGCCACGGCCGCGACAACGCCCGGCTGCTCGCCCGCGCCGGCCTCGCGCAGCGCTGCGCCGGCCCCGCGGGCCTCACCGACGCCCTCCGCCGGCTCGCCGACCCGGAGCTCCACGCGGCACGGGTCGCCGTCCTGCGCGACCGCCCGCCCCGCGAGGATCTCGCCGACGCGCTCGTCGGCCGCCGCGTGGAGAGGATGCGCTCGCAGGACGCGTTGTTCTGGCACGCCTCCACGACACGGGTCCCCCAGGTGCTCGGCGCCCGCATCACGATCGACACCCCGGCCGACGACGCCACCGACTGGCCCGCGTTCGTCGCCGACCGGGTCCGCGAGCGCGGCGCCGGGATCGCCCTGCTCGCCCGACGGCTCGATGACGCAGGCCCGCTGCGCTGGGTGCCTGCCGTCCCGGACCCCGACCGGCACGTCGACCCGGTGCTGCGCCACGGCGACGCGGACGCCGTCACGTCCACGGCCGCCGTCGGCGCCCCCGTCGACCCCCGTGACGGTGGCTGGCGGATCACGGTCGCCCGCACCGGCCCCCGCGAGGTCTCCCTCCTCGCCGCGGCGCACCACTGCCTCGGCGACGGGCTCGCGGTCACCGACGCCCTCGTGCGCCTGCTCACCGACGAGGGCGCGACGGTGCCCGCGGGGTCCCGTCCGGCCGACGGGCCCATCGGACCCGACCGCGCCGCGCGCCGCGCCCTGGCCCGCCGTCGCGCCGCAGGCATCGCCGCCCTCGCCCGCGCCGGGGGCGCCCGCCGCGGTGCCCTCGGCGGACGGTCACGCCGCGGACGGTCCCGAGGTGACCGCTCCCGCGGCGGCGCGGTGACCACCCGGCTCGTCACGCGGATCGTCGACGCCGGCGAGGTCCGTACCGTCGCCCGCGCGCTCGGCACGAGCACCACGATCGTCGTGCTCACCCTCGTCGCCGAGGCCCTGGCAGCCCCGGGGGCGACCACGGTGCGGGCGATGGTCCCGCTGACCGCCCGGCTACGCGCCGGCGCGGACGCGGACGGGACCGGCAACCGCACCGCGGCCGTCGCGGTCGATCTCCCGGTCGCCCCCGCCCCGGTACGACGACGGGTCGCTGCGGTCGCCGACGCCGTCGCCCGCGCGCAGGGCTCCGGGCAGGCCGAGGGGTCCGCCGCGGTGCTGTCGGCGCTGCGCTGCCTCCCCGGCCCGGCGCAGCGGCTCTTCGCGCGGCTGACCTATCACGGGCGGTTCTTCCACCTCATCGTCTCGGTCATGCCGGGGGTGCGCCGGCCGCTGCACATCGGTGGCGGGCTGGTGCGGGAGGTGGTGCCCGTGCTGCCGCTGGCCGAGGGGGTCGGCGTCGCCGTGGGGGCCCTCGCGTGGGGCCGCACGCTGGGCCTCGGGCTGTCGGTCGACGAGGCCGTCCTCGGCGGTGATGACCTCCTCGCGCGGGTGGACGCCGCGTGGACGGGACTCATTCGTGAAGCAGGTGTTGCCTCGGAGGGGGAGGATGGACCCGCACGCAGGTTGGACACGGTCCGCTGATCAGGGGCGGACACTGCTCGGAGGCGTATCGCGGTGACCGAAGCCGTCTCGCTGCTGGTCGCCGTCCCCGCCGCGGTCGTCGGGGCCGCCGGGTTCGGGATGGCCAGCGCTGCCCAGCAACGGGCCACGCACGAGGTGCCGGTGTCGTCGACGCTGAGCCCGCGGCTCGTCGTCGACCTCATCCGTCATCCCTGGTGGCTGCTCGGACTCGTCATGACCGTGCTGGCGCTGTCCATGCAGCTCGTCGCGCTGGCGTTCGGGCCGCTGACCGTCGTGCAGCCGCTGCTCGTCACCGGTGTCGTCTTCGCGGGGGTCTTCTCGGCCCTGCTGCACCGCCGCGCCCCGGACCGCTGGGTCGTCGTCGGCGGCCTGTTCACCGCGGCGGGTCTGGCGGCGTTCCTGCTGCAGGCGCGCCCGGTCGCCGCCCCCGAGGGCGAGCGGCTCGACGTCACCGCGTCCCCGGCGTTCCTGGTGACGATCGTGGTGCTCGTCATCGCCTGCCTGGTCTACGCCGGGGTGACCTCGCGCCCGACGCGCATCCTCGCCCTGGCGCTCGGCACCGGGATCCTCTTCGGGATCACCGCCGCCCTGATGAAGGCCGTGACGACGGCGGTGCGCGGCGGCCTGGGCGAGCTGTTCACGACGCCGGCGCTCTACGCCGCCTGCGTGATCGGTCCGATGGGCTTCCTGCTCAGCCAGAACACGTTCCAGCAGGGGCGGCTGGTCTCGCCGTCGGTCGCCGTCATCACCACCGCCGACCCGATCATCGGGGTCTTCGCCGGGATCGCGTGGCTCGGCGAGAGCCTCGACACCTCGGGCCCGCTCCTCGCCGGGCAGGCGGTCGCCGGGGTCGTGGTGCTCGGCGGGATCGCCTCGGTGACCCTGCGCAGCACCATCCTGCTGCGCCGCGGTGACGCGCCCGAGGACGCGGCCACGTGGGAGCACCACGACGCGGAACCGGAGTCGTCGCCCTCGTCGAGGTCGCAGCGCTGCCCCGGATGACCCCGGACGGCGCCCCGGCCCTGGTCACCGGCGCCTCGTCCGGCATCGGTGAGGCGATCGCCCGCCGGCTCGCGGGACGGTCCGCGCCGCTGGTGGTCACCGGCCGGGACGCCGGCCGCCTCGACGCGGTGGCCACCGCCACCGGCGCGCACGCCGTCGCCGCGGACCTCACGACGGCGGCCGGTCGCGCGGCCGTCGTCGCCACATGCGGCGAGCACGGCGTCGGGCTGGTCGTGCACGCCGCGGGGATCGGGGCGGCGGGGCCGTTCTCGGGAATCGACGAGGCGGGCGTCGACGCGGTGCTGGCCGCCGACCTCGCGGCACCGGTGCAGCTCACCCGGGCGCTGTGGCCCTCGGTGCGGTCCGCTCACGGGCACGTCGTGTTCGTCGCGTCGATCGCCGCGCTCGGGGTCGCCGGGGAGGCGGCGTACTCGGCGGCGAAGGCGGGGCTGCGGACGTTCGCGGATGCCCTGCGCCTGGAGGAGCCGGGCATCGGGGTCACCACCGTGCTGCCCGGAGCCGTCGACACGCCATTCCTGGCGCGGCGGGGCTACGACCGCGCGTTCCCCCGTCCGGTCCCGGCCGACCGGGTCGCCGCGGCCACGCTGCGGGCGGTGGAGCGGGGCCGCGCGGAGGTGTTCGTCCCGCGCTGGCTCCGGGTCGCCTCGGTGGTGCAGGGCGCGGCGCCGGGGGTCTTCCGGTGGGCTTCGCCCTCGTGAGCACTTTCTGTCGCTATAGCACCAGAAAGTGCTCACGAGCGACGTAGTCGCACCTCTGCCGCCTCGATCCGCTCGTCGGACGCCGTCAGCGCCACTCGCACGTGCTGCGCCCCGGCCGGCCCGTAGAACTCCCCCGGCGCGACGAGGATCCCGAGCTCGGCCAGCCACCCGAGGGTCTCGCGGCACGGCCGGCCCGCCGTCGCCCACAGGTAGAGCCCCGCCTCGGAGTGGTCGACCCGCAGGCCGGCCTCCTCGAGCGCGGGGCGGAGCAGGGCGCGGCGGGCGTCGTAGCGCTGCCGGGTCTCGGCGACGTGCGCGTCGTCGGACAGCGCCGCCGTCATCGCCTCCTGCACCGGCCGCGGCATGATCATCCCGGCGTGCTTGCGCACGGCGAGCAGGCCCGCGACGAGGGACGGATCGCCCGCCACGAACGCCGCCCGGTAGCCCGCGAGCTGCGAGGTCTTCGACAGCGAGTGCACCGCGAGCAGGCCGTCGAGAGAGCCGCCGTGCACCCGGGGGTCGAGCACGGACACCGGTTCCGATCCCGGCCCTGGCAGGCCGAGGTAGCACTCGTCCGACGCCACGACGGCGCCCCCCGCCCGGGCCTGCTCCACCCGCGCCGCCAGCTCCTGCGCCGAGAGCACACGTCCGGTCGGGTTCGACGGCGAGTTCAGCCAGAGCAGCCGCGTCTGGGCCGGCAGCGGCTCGTCGTCGGCGACCCGGACCGTCGTGGCCCCGGCCAGCAGCGCCCCGACCTCGTAGGTCGGGTAGGCGAGGTCGGGGATGGCGACCACGTCATCCGCGCCGAGCCCCAGCAGCGTCGGCAGCCAGGCCACCAGCTCCTTGGACCCGATGGTGGGCAGCACGGCGTCGGGGACGACGCCCCCGACCCCGAACCGGCGCCCGAGCGCCTCCACCGCCGCCGTCCGCAGCCGCGGCGTCCCCCAGGTCTGGGGATAGCCCGGCGAGTTCCACGCGTCCGCCAGCGCCGACGCCACGATCCTCGGGACCGGGTCGACGGGGGTGCCGACGGAGAGGTCGACGACGCCGTCGGGGTGCGACCGCGCCGTCTCCGTCTCCGCCGCCAAGCTGTCCCACGGGAAGTCGGGCAGTCCCGGGAAGGAAACCGCGGGGATCGTCGTCACTCCCCCTGCGGCGGCAGCTCCGGCACCGGACCGACGTCGCGGTCGACCTTGCCGACCTTCGAGGCCCCGCCCGGCGAGCCCAGCTCGTCGAAGAAGTCCACGTTGGCCTTGGTGTAGACCGACCACTGGTCGGGGACGTCGTCCTCGTAGTAGATGGCCTCGACCGGGCACACCGGCTCACAGGCACCGCAGTCGACGCACTCGTCGGGGTGGATGTACATCATCCGGCCCCCTTCGTAGATGCAGTCGACCGGGCACTCCTCGATACAGCCCTTGTCGAGCACGTCCACACACGGTTCGGCGATCACGTACGTCACGTCGGCTCCTGCTCCTCGCTCTCGTCACCGTCGCGGGTCTCGGACGGACCGGTGGTGGTCGGGCGTCCCTGCTGGCTCCCGCGACTTCGGTGAAACCTCACGCAGTATTCCGTTCGGCGGCGCCTCACGCCCGGGTGGGCTGCCTTCTGTCTGACGTGGGTGACACCACACCCGGATCTCGAGGCCTCGCGCTTGCGGCGGAGCCCGGTTCTCAGTGCTCCGCTCCCCGTCGTACCAGGTCGGCTGCCCGGCGCGCGGCACGCTTCAATCCCGATCGCTCGCTCTTGTAGGCCCCCACGGCACCGACGAGGGGCAGATTCGCGAGGCTGCGCCACCACCACCGGCCCTGAGGCCGGCGGTCGAGCTCCTCCTGGAGGGCGAACAGGGACCGGCCCATCCGCCACACCGCCCGGGCGAGGGCCTTGAGCTTCCCGTCGCCGGGGTGGCTCTGACCGGTGTCGAGGTCGCCCGCGAGCTCCCGCGCGTCGCGCTCGACCGACTCGGCGTGCGCGTCCCCGTGCTCGCCGGGGCGCAGGTCGCGCGCGAAGAGGACGGTGCCGAGCAACCGCACCTGCTCGTCCCGGGTCCTCACCCCGTGCTCGCCGGCGATGGCGCACACCACGAGGCCCTGGGCGGCGAGCCCGAGGATGTCCGAGACCGGGAGCCGCCGGGCCAGCGCCCCGCCGATGCCCGGGATCGACGCGATCGCCGAGGTGAACCGGCCCACGCGGCCGACCCACCAGTGATCCCGTTCCTCCGGCGTCATCACCGCCCAGCGCGGCGTCCCGGGCAGGCGTGAGGTCGCGAGGCGGTCCAGGGCGCGGTGGCGCGTCGTGCGCGCGACCTTCACCACCCGCCCCCGCCTCGTCGTCGGGCGGGGCTCGGCGGCCGCGTCGGCCGGGGCCGCCTCCAGCTCGAGGGCACGTCGGTGCGCGAGGCGTCCGAGCCGGAACGGGTCGGCGTCGCGCAGTCCCGACAGCACCGGGCCGGTCGCGGCCACGAACGGGCGCAGCACGCTGATCATGTACTGGTCGGACACGGCGGGCATGACCGCCTCGTTCCCGATGTGGTTCCGGGCGAACCTCCCGATCCGTCCGGTCCCGCGTCGGGATCGGCCGTCAGGGCTGATCACGAGCACACTGCGCACGCCCGCGGACCACGGCGCCTGCCCCACGTGCTCCTGATCAATGCATGCGGGCGCTGCTCCCCGACGAGAGGCACACCAGACAGCCTCGCAGGCCCGCCCAGCTGCCTGATGTGCTCCTGATCATGGCCGGCCGGGCGCGTCATCGAGGCGCCCCGGAGGGGCCGAGACGCTAGGGAGCGGGCTGGGTCGCGGGCCGCGGCACCCGTCGTACCGGCCGGCTCGCGACCCACGTGCCCGGCAGCAGCCCGGCCGCCACGAGCAGGATCCCGCGCCAGTCCGGCGGGAACATCCCCGGCCCGGCGGGGCTCCACAGCCCGGTCACGGCCACGACGAGCAGCCATACCACCAGCGGCACCAACGCGGTGCGCGTCCCGGGCCGGAGCTGGTCGGCCGCGCGCACGAGCAGCGGAGTCGTCACGGCCGCGACGAGCGCCGAGACCGGCAGCGGCACCGTGCCGATGCGCACCGACAGCCAGGCCACCTCGCTCAGTGCGAGCAGCACCGTGTCGAGCAGGAGGATCGCGCCGGCCACGACTCGCAGGAGTACCTGTCCGCTCACGCGGACAGCGCCGCCAACGTCGCCACCGCCCCGGCCGGGCCGCGCAGCAGCACGAAGTGCTCGCCCGCGAGGACGGGCTGGGCGAGGTCGTTCGACAGCGCGAACGCCGGGGGCTCGTGCCCGTCGTCGAACACCTGGATCTGCGTCTCGTGCGCCCGCAGCGCCGCGAGCTTGCGGACCCGTGCGGGCCCGAGCGCGACCCGGACGGTGACCGTCGCGTCCGGCACCGTCGGGAGATCCGCCGCGGGCGGGACGGGCAGCGGCAGCCACGCCCGCCGCGTCAGGGCGGTCAGCCCGGCCGCGACCTCGTCATGCGCGGCCGCGGTCGCCCACAGCCCGATCCGCTCGCCGAGCGGGTCCAGCCGTTCCACCGCGCCGCCCGCGATCTCGTGGGCGCGCACGTGGTCGGGGTGGCCGTACCCGCCCGAGGCGTCGTAGCTGACGACGACGTCGGGCTCGACCTCGGTGAGGATCTCGGCGAGCTGCGCGACCTGGAGGTCGACGTCGGCGCGGCGGGAGAACGCCCCCTCCCCCAGGTCGGCCGGGGCGGCGGCGCGGATGCCGTCGCCGGTGGCGACCATGCCGGAGTCGTGCCAGCGGCCCCGCCCGCCGAGCAGGCGGTGGTCGGTGACGCCGAGTGCCGCGCAGGCCCGGTCCAGCTCGCCCGCCCGCTGCGCGGCGAGACCAGGGCTGCCCTCGAGGGACTTCATCGACGCCGGGATCACCTCACCGAGCTCGCCGAGGGTGCAGGTCACCAGGGTGACCCCGACCCCGGCCCCGACGGCCAGCGCCATCAGCCCGCCACAGGTGATCGTCTCGTCGTCCGGGTGAGCGTGGACCAGGACCATTCGCCGGGGGGCGGGCACGCCGGGCAGCCTATTTCGTCCGCCCGGGCGGGCACCGCGCGCGTCACCCCGAGGCGACCGGGAGGGACCGGCGCGCCTCGGCGAAGTGGCAGGCCGAGGGGTGGTCACTCGCGTCGCCCGAGACCAGGGGCGGCTCCTGCTCGGCGCAGAGGTCGGCGGCCTTCGGGCAGCGGGTGCGGAACCGGCATCCCGAGGGCGGGTCGGCCGGGCTGGGCACGTCCCCGGTCAGCCGGATGACCTCGCGCTTCCCGCGCACCGACGGGTCCGGTACCGGCACCGAGGACAGCAGGGCCTGGGTGTACGGGTGGGTCGCCCCCGCGTAGATCTCCTCGCTGGTCCCGGTCTCGACGATCTTGCCGAGGTACATGACGGCGACCCGGTCGGAGAGGTGCCGGACGACACCGAGGTCGTGGGCGATGAAGATGTAGGAGAGCCCGAGCTCGGTCTGCAGCTCACCCAGCAGGTTCATGACCTGCGCCTGGATGGAGACGTCGAGCGCGGACACCGGCTCGTCGCAGACGATGACTCGCGGGCGCAGCGCGAGAGCCCGGGCGATGCCGATGCGCTGGCGCTGCCCGCCGGAGAACTGGTGCGGATAGCGCCGGATGTGCTCGGGATTCAGCCCGACGACCTCGAGGAGCTCCTGGACCTTGCGGCGCCGGTCGCCCTTCGGCGCCACCTCGGGATGGATCTCGAACGGCTCACCGACGATGTCGCCGACGGTCTTCCGCGGGTTGAGCGACGTATAGGGGTCCTGCAGGACGATCTGCATGTCCCGGCGCCATGCCTTCAGCGCCGCCCCGGTCTTCGCGAACAGGTCCTCGCCGTCGAAGGTGACCGAACCCGACGTCGGGGGCTCGAGGCGCATGAGGACCTGCGCCAGCGTCGACTTGCCGCACCCGGACTCCCCGACGACGCCGAGGGTCTCGCCGGGGTGCAGGTCGAACGACACACCGTCGACGGCGTGCACCTGGCCCACGGTCTTGCGGAACAGCACCCCCTGGGTGATCGGGAAGTACTTCACCAGGTCGCGCACGGACAGGATGGGATCGGAGCTCATCGGCTGAGCACCTCCTCGGGCGCTGCGTCGGCGGGGAGGAACCGCTCGGCGAAATGGCAGGCGGCGCGGTGGCCACCCTCGGCGGAGGCGGGGTCGACGAGGGCCCGCAGCGCGGGCACCTCGGTGCGGCAGCGGTCCTCGGCGTGAGCGCATCGTGGGTGGAACGGGCAGCCCGGAGGGATCGCGGACAGCGAGGGCGGCAGACCCGGAATGGGGTCGAGCTGGCCTCCGCCTCCATCGAGTCGCGGCACCGAGGCCATGAGCCCGCGGGTGTAGGGGTGGGCAGGGTGCGCGTACAGCGTGGCCGCGTCGGTCTCCTCGACGATCCGGCCCGCGTACATCACCGCGATCCGGTCGGCGACCTCCGCGACGACCCCGAGATCGTGGGTGATCAGGATCATCCCCATGGTGCGTTCACGGCACAGCTCGTCGAGCAGCTCCATGATCTCGGCCTGGACGGTGACGTCGAGCGCGGTGGTCGGCTCGTCCGCGATGAGGAGCTCGGGGTCGAGGGCCAGGGACATCGCGATCATGGCGCGCTGGCGCATGCCGCCGGAGAACTGGTGCGGGTACTCCTTCACGCGCTGCGCCGCGTTCGGGATCCTCACCAGATCGAGCAGTTCCGTCGCCCGGGCCATGGCGTCCTTCTTGGACATCCCGCGGCGGAACCGGAACTGCTCCGCGATCTGGGCGCCCACCGTGTAGACGGGGTTCAGTGCCGACAGCGCGTCCTGGAAGATCATCGCCATCGACTCGCCGCGCAGGAGGCGACGTCGCTCCGGGTCGGCACCGAGCAGTTCCTCGCCGCGGAACCGGACCGAGCCTCCGGTGATCCGTCCGGGCGGGGTGTCGAGGATGCCCATCACCGTCTGCGCGGTGACGCTCTTGCCGGAGCCGGACTCGCCGAGCACGGCGAGGGTCTCCCCGGCCCTCACGGAGTAGCCCACGCCGTTGAGGACTGCGGCGACCTCGCCACGACGGGGGTCGCCGAACTCCACACGGAGGTCGGAGACCTCCAGCAACGGGGCGGCGGTGGTATCAGTCATGCCCCGCTCACCGTCCTCTCGGATCGAGCGCGTCGCGCAGGGCGTCGCCCATCATCACGAACGCCAGCACGGTGATCACCAGGAAGGCCGCCGGGAAGAACAGCGCGTGTGGCATCTGGATGATGCGCGACTGCACCTCGGAGATCATGACGCCCCAGGAGACGACGGGGTCCTTCAGGCCGATCCCCAGGTAGGACAGCGTCGCCTCGGCCCCGATGTTCACGCCGAGCTGGATGGTCCCGTACACGAGCACGGGCGCGAGACAGTTCGGCAGCATGTGCCGGAACATGATCCGCAGTGGCCCGGCCCCCAGCGCCCGGGCGGCGCGGACGTAGTCCTGCTGGGCCGCGGACAGCGCCGCCGCCCGCATGATGCGCATGGCCAGCGGCCAGCTGAGCAGCACGATCGTCAGGACCACCTGCACGATGAGCCGGCTCGGCGGCACGATCTCGCCGGGCGGGTTGAAGGCCGTGAGGATGACGATGCCACCGAGGACGAACGGCAGCCCGGCAAAGATCTCCGCGACCCGGGAGAGGAGCGTGTCGGTCAGCCCCCGGTAGTAGCCCATGGCCAGGCCGGCGAGCGAGCCGACGACGACGGTCCCGAGCGTCGCGAGCAGCCCCACCGCGAGCGACGGCCCCGCCCCGTAGACCGCGCGGGCGTAGACGTCGCGGCCCTGCAGGTCGCGCCCGAACCAGGCATCCGCCGAGGGCTTCGCGCCCGATGTGTCGATGTCGGCGAACTTCGGGTCGATCGAGGTGAACAGCGACGGGAACAATGCCATCACGAGGACCAGGAGCACGACCAACCCGGAGATGATGAACAGCGGCCGCCGACGCAGCTGCTTCCAGGCATCGGACCAGAGGCCGCCCTCGTCCCCGTGGACCGGATCGGCGGTCCAGCCGATCTCCGCCTCCGCCTCCGGGTCGGTGATCGTGTCAGTCATAACGGATCCTCGGGTCGAGGACCGCGTAGAGCAGGTCCACGACCAGGTTGACGACGAGATAGATGATCACGAGCAGGACGACGACCCCGACGACCTGGGTCTCCTCCTGGCGCTGGATCCCGGTGAAGATGAGCCCCCCGAGCCCGCGGATGTTGAACACGCCCTCGGTGACCACCGCCCCACCCATGAGCGCACCCAGGTCGACCCCGATGAACGTCACCACGGGGAGCAGCGAGTTGCGCAGGATGTGCGCGACCACGACCCGGCGTCGTGACAGGCCCTTGGCGACGGCGGTCCGCACGAAGTCCGCGCGGGCGTTCTCCATCATGCTGGTGCGTGTCAGGCGGGCCACGAACGCCATCGACAGGCTGCCCAGCACGAGACCGGGCACGAGCAGGTCGATGGCCGTCGGGTCCGTCGGCACCGAGGTACGGATGACGTCCAGCTCGACGCCGAAGACCTGCTTGACCACCAGGCCGGTGACGAACACCGGCAGCGAGATCAGGAACAGCGTCGAGACCAGGATCAGCGAGTCGACGAAACCGCGGCCGCGCAGCCCGGAGACGACGCCGGCGAGGATGCCGATGACGGCCTCGAAGACCACCGCGACGGCCGCGAGCCGGAACGAGATCGGGGCGGCGTTGGCGATCAGGTCCGAGACCTCGTTGCCACTGAAGGTCCGGCCGAAGTCGCCGGTGAGGAGCCCGCCGAGGTACTTCAGCCACTGGACGATCACGGGGTCGTCCAGGTTGAGCCGGGCGGTCATGAGGTCGACGTAGGACTGCGGGCAGGCGCGCTGCCCGCACTTGCCGGCGAACGGATCGTTCGACAGGCCCCAGACCAGGTAGTAGATGATCAGCGTGGTCCCCAGGAACACGGGGATCGCCTGCAGCAGGCGCCGCAGGGTATAGCGGCCCATCGGTCCTCCTCGGGCGGGACGCGACCCGGACGCGGCCGGCTCCCCGGCGTCGGGGAGCCGGCCGTGACCGGTGGTGGACGGTCTTCTCCGTCGCCCGGATCAGCCCTGCGGCTTGAGCTGGAAGCTCGAGGTGACCAGACGGTTCAGGGGATTCTGGACCCCGTCGCTCAGGCGCGCTCCATTGCCCCAGATGACCGGCCGGCTCCACAGCGGGATGCTCGGCATGTCATTGAGGGCGATCTTCTCGGCCTGGGCGTAGGCCTGGTCGGCAGCCTCGACGGTCGGGGCGCCGTCCGCGGCGTCCATCGCCGCGTCGAAGGCCGGATTCGAGTACTTCGAGTCGTTCGATGACGCCCCGGTCCGATAGAGCTGGGTCAGGAACGTCTCGATGTTCGGGTAGTCGCCCTGCCACGCCGCGCGGAACGGCCCGGCGTACTGCTGGGCGTTGGCCAGCTTGCGCGCCTCCTGGAAGGTCGGCACCGGCGCGTAGCGCACGTCGATCCCCAGGTTCTGGCGCAGCTGGTTGGTGATCGCCTGCATCCACTCGTCGTTGCCGCCGTCGGAGTTCGCCACGAGGGTCACCGGACCCTGGATGCCCCCGGCCTGGGCGAGCAGCGCCTTGGCCGCGGTCGGGTTGAACGTGCACGCCTCGCCGCACTGGTTCGGGACGTAGCCCTGCACCGATGGCGTGGTGTAGCCGTCGGCCGGTGTGTAGAGCCCGTTGAACAGCTGGTCGATGATCGCCTTGCGGTCGATCGCCATCGAGAACGCCTTGCGCAGCAGCGGGTTCTGGAAGCGTGGGTCGTAGAGGGGGAAGGCGAGGTCGGTCGTCACCAGACCGGGGACCGTGCCTGCACCGGCACCGAGATCCTGCTTGTAGCGCCCGCCCGCCAACGCCGAGGACGGAATCTGGCGGACGTGGTCGAGGTTGCCCGACACCACGTCCTGGTAGGCCGTGTTGAGGTCCGAGTAGACCTTGAACTGCAACCGCTGGACCTGGGGCTTGTCGTCGCCCTGGTACTGGTCGTAGCGGACCAGGTCGAGCTCCTGGTTGGGCGTGCGCGAGTCGAACTTGAACGCCCCGTCGCCGACCGGCGCCGCTTCGTACCCGGCGCGGTCGGTGAAGAACTTCTGCGGCATCGGGTCGTAGGCGGTGTAGCCCAGAGTGACCGGAAAGATCGTGAACGGCTTCGTCAGCGTCACGGTGAAGGTGGTCGGGTTGACGACCTTCAGCCCCGACATCGTCTTCACGGTGGCGTTCGAGGGACTGACCTGGTCGTAGCCCTCGATCTTCTCCATGAACGTCTGGTCCTGGGCGCCGTTGGGCCCGAACGCCGTCCAGTTCCAGGCGTCGACGTAGCTCTGCGCCGTCACGGGGGTGCCGTCGTGGAACGTCCACCCGGGCTTGATCGTGATGGTGAAGGTCCGGTTGTCGGTCGTCGCGATCGACTGTGCCTGCTCGTTGGACGGCTGGCCGGTCTTGGGGTCGTACTTCACGAGCCCGGCGAACAGCGCGTCGACGGCGTCGCCGCCGTTCTCCTCGTTGGTCGACCCGGGGATGAGCGGATTCTCCGGCTCCCCCCACTCGACCGACACCGTCTGGGCGTCGTTGCCGCTGCTGCCACCACCGCACCCGGAGAGCACCAGCGCAGCAGCGGCCGCCACCGCTCCGAGCACGATCCAGCGCGACCTACCGCGCCCGGTGAACCTGATCACCACACCTCCAGGGGAGTTTGCGCGGCGGGAACGCCGCCGCCGCGGGCAACCTAAGTGGTCCAGACCTGTCGCGCTACCCCGGGGTGTTTCCGCAGTGTCACGACTTGGTCGCCGCGTGTTCGGATCTGTGCCCCGTTCGGAGGACGGCCGCCGTCGCTCCGTTCGCCCGTCCGGGTCAGTTGTTGGCGTCGCCGTTGGCCTGGGCCTGCCGGGCGGGGGGCGTCCACCGGCCGGCCGAGGCGAAGGGGCTGGCGCCGAGCGGGGGCACCACGACGTCGGTGCGGCCCGCCGGGCTCACGAGGGTCGAGGCCGCCTGGAAGAGCGGCACCACCGGCGTCGCGCGCCAGAGCAGCGGCTCCGCCAGGGCGAGCGCGGTGTCCTCGCCGATCGCCCCGGACGAGGCGCCGTCGAGCACCGACTGCAGCGCCGGGTCGCAGAAGCCGGTCACCGAGAGCGCCTCGGAGGTCTCCGGGGTGCCGACCGTGTCCAGCGGCGTCGTGGTGCCCGCTCCCGACGACGTCGTCGTCCCCGACGCCGTCGTCGCCCCGGGCGGCGTGGTCGCGACGGGCGCGCCCGAGGTCGTCACGGGAGGGCTGGTGCTGGTGGGCGCGGCGGTGGTCGTCGGCGGCGCGGGAGCGGTGGGCGCGACGGCCGAGGTCGTCGCGGGGGACGCCGTCGTCGTCCGGGGCACGGCAGGCGAGGTGCCCGACGTCGTCGGGGCCTGGCGGCCGGGGCACCCGACGACCGAGTCGAGGTCGGCGATGGCGTCACCGCCCACGGGCAGGGCGAGCACCGTGATGTCGGCGACCGCCATGTCCGACGCCGACTTCGGCGTGCCGGGTACCGAGGTCGTGGTCCCCGCCGACGTGGTCGTCGTGGTCGGGGTCGAGGACGGCGGGGCGGGCGAGGTCGTGGTGGTGCCCGGCAGCGCCGAGGAGGTGAGGGGACCCGGCGTCGACGGGGTGGCGGGCGCGACGGCGGTGCTCGACGGGATCGGGCCCCGCCCCGGCGGGAAGGGGTTGGCCCCGGTGTCGGCCACGATCGTCGTCCCGATCCCCGCCGCGTTGAGCTCCTGGGCGACGGTGTCGAGGAGCCGGCCGTAGGGCGAGGCCTGCGCGGGCGCGGAGAGCCGCAGCCGCAGGCCGCGCCCGTCGATGGTCCAGCGGCCGTCCGCGCCGCGGAGGTACCCGGCGGCGGCGAGCAGCCGGCCCGCCTCGGCCGGGTCGGGCGCGCGGGCGGGTGAGTCGGGGGTCAGGGTCGGCCGGTAGCCCGGCTCCGACGGGGCCGTCGCGAACGCGTCGGCGCGCAGCCCCGCAGCCGGTCCGCCACCGGTGCCCGCGGCGACGAGGGCGTCGCGGTCGAGCAGCGTGACGACGGCACGGCGCACCCGGGGGTCCGCGAGCGGGCCGTCGTCGCTGCGCAGCGCCAGTTGCACCTCGCTCGCCTCCGGGACGGTGCGCACGGCCAGCGGGCCGGCGGGACCCGGCGGCGCGGCACCGAGGGCGGTGAGCGCGGCGAGGTCCGACGCGTCCGCCCGGAACTGGGTGGCCTGGACGTCCCCGGTGCGCACCCGGTCGATCAGCGAGGAGTGGTCGGCCGCCTGCAGCACGATCTGGTCCGGGACCGGAGGAGTCCCCCAGTAGACGCTGTTGCGGGCCAGGGTGACCTGACCACGGATCCGGTCCACGAGCCGCACCGCGTACGGCCCGCCCGACACCGGGATGCTGTCCTGCAGCGCGCCGCCCCACGAGCCGGGCGCGTCCTTGAGCAGGTGGCCGGGCAGCAGGTTGTCGAACAGGGTCGGCCACGCCGGGTAGGGCCGGTCGAAGACGACGTCGACGGCCTTGCCCCCCGCACGGGAGCGCACGTCCGAGATCGCCCGGTAGCCGGCCGCGTCCGCGACGCCGGGCTGCGAGCGCATCTGCTGCCACAGGTAGACGAAGTCCTCGGCGGCGATCGGGGCGTTGTCCGACCACGCCGCGGCCGGGGCGATCTCGTAGGACACGGTGTAGGGGTCGGTCGAGGTCACCTTCGCCGACGTCACCACCGAGGTGTCCAGCCGCCGCGCACCGTCCGCCCCGACACGGAAGACCGAGGGCAGGACCAGGGCGGCGGCGGTGAGGCTGCTCGGGGTGAGGTCGGCGATGCGGTGGACGTTGAACCCGACCCCGAGGTCGTCGACCCCGATCCGCAGCTGCGTGGGGTCCGGCTCCAGCTGCGGGGCTGGCGCCGGGGTCGGGGCCTGCCCGACCAGCGGCGGCGGCGACGTGCTGCATCCCGCCAGGAGCGCGAGGGCCGCGAGCACACCCACCGCGACGATCCGCAGCCGACCACCGCGACGACGCCACCCCGCGACACGGCGGGCTGCTCGGGGTGTCGGGGCCATGTCGGGGTGGGGAGGAACCTCTCCGCCGCCGCCCGACGGCCATTGCCATCGGGCCCGCGGCCTGCTGGAGTGCGGGGTCGTCATCGTGACACGCGGCCCCGTTCGGAGCATCGCCGGGCCCTTCCGTGGCGCCCTGAGATCAGGTTAGCCTCACCTCATGCGCACCGCGGCAACGACGACGAGCTGGGTGGACGCCCTCGCCCGCCTGCGCCCGCGGGACGGGGGCAAGGCCTCGTCCCGGAAGCGGCCCGTCGCCGCCGCGCCTGCCCCCCGCATCGCGGCGGTACCCACCCCCGGCGACGTCCCGGCCGCGCCTGGGCGCCGTCTCGGCGCCGAGCAGGCCTGCGCGATCACCGGGGCGAAGCGCGTCAAGAAGAAGTGCTGCCGCTCCACTCCCCGCTGCAAGGGGTGCCCGGTCGTGCTCATGCGCGCCGCCCGCGCCGCCGAGTCCGGCCTGACCGGCAAGGACCTCGCGAAGGCCGTCAAGCGCGCCCGCGCCGCCTAGGCCCGGCTCACCCCGGTTCGCCTGCGGGCTCGGACTCGAGCAGGGCCGCACGCAGCGCGGGGAGCAGGGCCCGGTCGGAGGGCAGCCAGTCGAGATCCTCGAGCTCCTCGGGGCCCACCCAGCGCACGGCGAGGTGCTCGAGCACGTGCGGCTCCGCGCCGTCCACCGGGACGCAGCGGTAGAAGCGCAGCACCAGCTCCGCGCCCCGGCGCCCCAGCACCGGCAGATCCGGACCGATCCGCTCCCCGACCGCCACGGGTAGCGCCAGTTCCTCGCGCAGCTCCCGGGCCAGAGCTCCGGGCTCGCTCTCGCCCGGCTCCACCGACCCGCCCGGCAGCTCCCAGCGCCCCCGCATGTCCGGCGGTTCGGCGCGCTGCGCCGCGAGCAGCCTCCCGTCGGCGATGACCGCCGCCCCCACCACGACCTGCACGGCGTCATCGTCGCCCGCCCGGCTCCGGCGCGCTGCCCGGGCGGGTCGGGGCATGACACGATGGCGCCATGGCCGACCTGCTCTCCGACGACGCCGTCGCCGACGCCCTGTCCGGGCTGCCCGGGTGGGAGCGTGACGGCGACTCCATCGTGCGCACCGTGAAGCTGCCGACGTTCCCCGCCGCGATCGCCACCGTCGACGACGTGGCCGACGCCGCCGAGAAGGCGCAGCACCACCCGGACATCGACATCCGGTACAACACGCTGACCTTCCGGCTCTCCACGCACTCCGAGGGCGGGCTCACCGCGAAGGACCCCGACCTCGCCGGGAAGATCTCCGCGGCGGTCGACGCGCACTCCTGACCCCCGTGGCGGGCGGATCGCCCCTGCTCGCCCGGCCGTTCCTCGCCGTCCTCGCCGCCACCCTGGCGACCTTCGGGGGCTACTCGCTGCTGCTGCCCGTCCTGCCGCTGTGGGTGGCCTCCGGCGGCGCGGGGCCGGCGCTGGCCGGGTCCGTCACCGGCGTGTTCATGGCCGCGACGGTGATCACCCAGCTCGGGGTGCCCGCGCTGCTGCGCGCGGTCGGCCACCGTACGGCGCTGGTCCTGGCGGCGGTGGCCCTCGGAGCACCCACGGCGCTCCTGGTCCTCACCCCCTCCCCGTGGCTGGCGATGCCGGTGTCCGTCGTCCGCGGCGCGGGCTTCGGGGTCCTGACGGTGACCGGGGCGGCACTCGTGTCCGACCTCGTCCCCGCCCGGGTCCGCGGCCGCGCCACCGGCATCTACGGCCTCGCCCTCGGGGTGCCGCAGCTCGTCCTGCTCACCGGCGGGGTGTGGGCGTGGGCGCGGCTCGGGCCCACGTCGGTGCTCCTCGCCGGGGCGCTGCTGCCGCTGCTCGCGCTGCCGGCCATGGGCCTGCTCCCCCGCCGGGTGGCCCCCGCGACGCCGTCCGAGGACACCGTTCCCGACGCCGGGCGCCCGCATCTCCTCCGCGCGGCCGTCGCGCCGTGGCTGGTGATGCTGGTGTGCGCCGCGAGCGCGGGCGGGGTCATCACGGTGCTGCCGCTCGCCCAGCCTGCGGGCCCGGCCGCGGGCGCGCTGTTCGCGCTGACCGCCGCCCAGCTCGTGGGTCGCAGCATCTCCGGCGAGCTCGGGGACCGGCTCGGGCTCGGCGGGCGGGTCACCGCGCCCGCGCTCGGTGTCGCGGCGCTCGGGGCGGGGATGGTCGCCTGGGGCCTGAGCGGGGTGGGGACGGCGGCCGTGCTCGCGGGGGCGGGCCTGGTGGGCCTCGGGTTCGGCGCGGTGCAGAACGACACCCTCGTCACCCTGTTCGCCCGGGCCGGTCCAGGACGCTCCGGGCCCGCCAGCAGCGTGTGGAACACCGCCTATGACGCTGGCACCGGGCTGGGCGCGACCACGCTCTCCGCCGTGCTCGGCGCGGCAGGCGCGCCCTGGTCGTTCGTGGTCGCGGCGCTGGCCTGCGTGCTCGCCCTCGGCAGCGCTCCGTGGTTGCGCCCGGACCGGACTGGGACACCCGGGTGACGGCGACCCGGCGTCCGGGTGGCCGTTCCGGGGGACGCTGACGTTCGTGCGTCGTCGCACGATCACGGGGACGCCGGCCGCTGCGGAGCCGGGGATCCACGGGGGCGTCGTGCGCCGGATGTTGCTCGCCGTCGCGATGGGCGCCCTGGGGATGATGGTGCTCGCCAGGGTCGCGACGGTGCTGACGCTCGCGCCGATCGGCCTCCCGGAGCCCTGGGAGCTCACCGGGCCACCCGCCGCCGTCGCGCAGGGTCCCCCGCCCGGCGGACCGGCCCCGGGCACCCCGGTACCCGCGCCTGCCGTCGCCGCCGTCGTCACGGGGCTGCCCGCCCCGTCCTCGGCACCGCCGTCCCAGGTCGCGCCCCGGCGCACGAGCCCCGCCACGCCGGAGCGCGCGACGGCGGACGCCCCCCGAGCGGGAGGCCGGACGCCGTCCGGGGCGGGGTCGGGATCGGCGCCGTCCGGGGCCGGGGCGAAGGCGGCGGCCCCGGCTACCGCGTCGGGTTCCGCGTCCGACGCTTCCGCCGACCGGGCCTCGTCGGGCTCGTCGGCGGGGAGCTCGGGTGGTGCCACGCGGGCCCCGGCAGCGCGCGTGTGCCTGAAGGTGGTCGCCGGGATCTGCGTCCAGCTCGGCTGAGCGCCCCCCGCACCACCAGGGCCAGCCGGCGGGGGTCAGCCGGCGGGCACCGCGTCCGTGACCGGCGTCCGCTCGTCGCGCGCCGTCGCGAGGCAGTCGTCGAGCAGGTCGACGAGCACCGCGTCCCGGGCCGTCACGTCCAGCCCGGCCGCCCGGGCCGCGACGAGCAGGTGGGCGCAGGCGTGGTTGACCGGGCCCACGTGCAGCAGCGTCGCGATCCGCCCGCCCGAGCCGTCCCCGGCGTCGTGACCGTCCGCCCGGCGCCGCTCGGCCTTGGCCCGGGCCTCCTCGACGCGCCGCTCGAGACGGGTGAAGAAGCGGTTGTCCGGGTCGAGGCGCAGACCCGCCCGGGCGACGGCGGCGAGCACGACCGGGCGCACCGGCCCGTCGACGTCCCGCCCGGCGCCCACCAGGTCGACCGCGCGCATCCCCAGCTGCTGGCGCGCCTCGTGGGACACCGCGTCGTTCACCTGCCACGCCAGGGCGGCGACGGCAGGATGGGTGCAGGTCGGGCGGTCGGTGAAGCGTTCGCCCGCCAGGACCGACACGTACTCCATGACGCAGCTGCCCGAGCGCGCGTCGCGGTGGGCACCCGCCTCGAGCACGGGTAGCCCGTCGGGCGCGGTGGGTTGGACGAACGGCGACGACGGTTGGCTGATCGGCATGGCGTGCCCCCTCGGTCCGGGCGCTGCTCGCGGAACGCTCCGAGCCTAGACCGCTCAGCGCCCGATCGGGACCCGTCGGCGCCCGGGGATCCGTCGTCCGGGGTCAACGGCCGGAGCTGAGCACCTCGGTCGCGGTCAGCGCGGCGAGAACTGCCTGCACCGTCGGGCTCACGAGCCGGATGATGTCCTGGTCGATCCCGGGCGGGACGAACCGCCCGTTCGCGACCCCCCGGGCCCGCGCGGCGGCGGCGTGCACGTCCAGCGGATGCAACGCCCGGACCCGGCGTCCGTGGTGGAGCAGCACGGTGATCATCGCGGTGTCCTCGTCCGGGTCCGCCCCGTCGAGGACGGCCCGCACGACGGCGCGGTCGTGGTGCAGCGCAGCGGTCTCGTGGACCCGCAGCGCGGAGCCGAACACCGGCATGGCGAGGTAGCCGAACACGCGGCGGGGCTCGCGGTGGGCGAGCCCGCGGTCCACGAGCCGGTCCATGGTGTGGCGGATCATCTGCGCGCCCCGGGGCCCGGTGACGGCGTGCCCGAGGTCGGCCTTCCGGCCGCCGCCGCGCATCAGGCCCTCGGCGACCCAGCCGAGCAGCGGGTCGGTGGGGTCGACGGGCCCTTGACGGAAGGTCGACCCGGCGTCGAGGAGGGAGGCGTCGAGCAGCAGTTCCACGAGGGCGGCGGCGACGAGCAGGCCCGCGGGCTCGGTGAGGCTCGAGACCGGGCGCCCGTCCTCGTTGCCCAGCACCCAGGCGACGCGCTCGGGAAGGGTCAGATCCCGGGTCGGGGTCGACCACCGTTCGGAGCGCACGAGAGACAGCCTAGGCACACGAACCCGTGACGCCTCACCCGGTCAGGGGCCTCGGATCGAGACGATTCGCCACGCGGCGTCCACCACACGACGGGCGGCGGGGCGACGAGTCCGGACGGACCACCCGTCTGGGCCGGGCCGGTCCGGATTCCGGTCCGCGGGGAATTGGTTGTGCACGATCTAAGTTGCTTCCGGTATGAGCACCCTCGACAAGGCCCAGGAGCTCCGACGGCTGCACGCCGCCCCGGAGCTGCTCCTCGTGGTGAACGTGTGGGACGCGATCACCGCCCGCACCGTCGCCGACGTCCCCGGCACGACGGCGCTCGCCACGGCGAGCCACGGCATCGCCGCCGCCCGCGGGTACCCCGACGGCGAGGTGATTCCGCGCGACGAGATGATCGCCGAGGTCGGCCTCATCGCCCGCCAGACGGAGCTGCCCGTGAGCGCCGACCTCGAGGGCGGCTACGGCGACCCGGGCGGCACGGTGGCCCGCGCGATCGACGTCGGCATCGTCGGCGCCAACCTCGAGGACCAGGCCAAGCCGCTCGACGCCTCGGTGCGCGCGGTCGAGGCCGCGGTCGAGGCCGCCGAGCGGGCCGGCATCCCCTTCGCGCTCAACGCCCGCACCGACGTGTTCCTCAAGGCGGGCGACCGGGACCCCGAGGAGGTCCTCGCCGACGCCGTCGCGCGCGGGAGGGCCTACCTCGAGGCCGGGGCCACCAGCTTCTTCGTGCCCGGCCGCCTCGACGAGACGCAGCTGACCCGCATCGTGTCCGAGCTCGGCGAGCGCAAGGTCAACATCATCGGCATCCCGGGATCGATCTCCCTCGAGGGCGCACGCCGGGTCGGGCTCGCCCGGGTCTCCTACGGGCCGTGGAGCCAGAACGCCGCGCTGACCGCCCTGGCGAAGCTCGCCGAGGACGTCTACGCGGGCGGCGGGCTGCCGGCCGACACGCGCAAGCTCAACTGACCGGACGGCTCGCCGCCGACGTGCGCGAGGTCAACTGAGCGGCGGCCTCGAGCGGACCGTGTCGGTGGGACGACCGCGGACAGCCCGATCTCGACCTCGGACTGGTCGCGGCGCCCGACCGTCGGCCGGTGGTCGTCGTCGCCCACCGCCGATCCGCGGTCCCGGCGGCATGCCGTGTGAGGCCGAAACGGTCGTAGATCCGGACTTCGGTCGCGAGTCGCACCGAATCTTGCGCGTGTCGCACCCGAGTTCGTGATCATTCTCGGCGGGGCGGCGTCGTCAGCCGGCCGGCTGGAGGAACTCCAGGCGGTTGCCGAACGGGTCGTGGGCGTAGAAGCGCCGGAACCCCGGGAACTCGGTGTCCCACGTGACGTCCTGACCCGTCGTCGCCACCCGGCGGGCCGCCTCGTCGAGGTCGTCGACGACGAGGCCGGGGTGGGCCTTCCGGGCGGGGGCGAACTCGGCCTCGACCCCGAGGTGGATCTCGAACCCGCCGTCGCGGAACCACGCCCCGCCCCGGGCAGCCAGCACGGGCGGCTTGTCGATCTCGGTCATGCCGAGCACGCCGACGAAGAACGCGCGGGCGTCGTCCTCGCGGCCGGCGGGCATGGCGAGCTGGACGTGGTGCAGTCGGCTCAGCACGCGGCCCATTCTCCCGCCGGCGGGGCGGCATTCCTCACGTCAGCGATTCGGCGTCGCTGACGCTGGACGTCAGCAGCTCCGCATCCTCGCCGGTCTCAGGCGAACCGGCGCCGCGCCTCCACCAGACCCTCGCCGTCGAGTCCGTCGAGCCCTGCCGCCCGGCCGTTCGCGGCCAGCAGCAGGGCACCGACCGGACCGCGGACCTCCGGGCCGTCGCCCTCGGTCCACTCGGCGTCGGTCGCGGTCAGGCGCAGCCCGGCGAAGCGCTTCGCCGACCCGACGAAAGGCGCCGCCCAGGTGTGGCGCAGGCACGGCAGCGCGCGCTCGACCGGGAGATCCCGCGCCCGCCCGAGCGGGATCGCCAGGTCCTGGGAGTGCACGAGTAGATCGTTGAGCGGGTCGAGCTCCCCGGCCAGCGCCAGGCGCCGGTCCACGTGCGCCATCTCCCGGAGCTGCACGATCAGGTCCGCGGGCGGGTACTCCCGTGCGCGCTCGCGTGCCATCTCGGCGAACGCCCGCTCGAGGTTCCCCCGGGCGCGCAGCGTGCGCCACGCCGTCCAGGGCACCGACTGGCGCGTCGAGAGCGTCAGGTGCGCGACGACGTCGTGCACCGTCCACCCCGCGCACAGCGACGGGGTCGCCCACTCCCCCGGCGTCAGCGACTCCAGGTCGTCGGCGAGCCGGAGCCGTTCCGCGGCCACGTCGTCGAGCATTCCCACCTGTGCACCCATGTCCGGCTCCTCCCGATCCCGTTCCTCACGAACTGGGACCGATCGACCGGACGGAAATCATCGCGCGAGTCGCGATCGCCCGGGTGCACCTTCGTGGCCCAGCGCATGTGACCGGTCGGAGCTGCGGATTGGTCCCGTCAGGTCATGACCGACCCCGGGTCCCTGACCCGGGCCCCCGCCCGAACCACGGTGAGTCCTCCGGTCGCGAGAGGAAGCACCCATGATGGCTGCCGAGCACCGTCGCAACTCCGACGGCTCCGACGATTCCGACGGGCGCACTCCCTCGCTGCCCGAGACCGAACACCGCACGCGCGAGGAGGAGGCCGAGGCCGACGGGGGCAAGCACTCCGGGTCCCCCTCCCTTCCCGAGGCCGAGCGCCGCGCCCGCGAGGCCGAGGCCCGGGACGACTGAGCTCGCGGGCGGACGGCGGTCACGGACCGAAGAGCCGGTCGTCGAGGGCCGCCGACGCGGGGCGCCTGCACGTCGATCAGCGCGACGCCCGACGTCCGGGCGGCCCAGACGTCCGCTCGCGAGCTCCTCGCCGACGCGCTGCGGGTGCCCGACCTCCCCGGCAAGGAGGTCCGGGGCCGGGCAGGAATGCGTTCCGCCGGACGGAGGTTAGTTGAACCGTGAAGAAGATTGGGTTCCTGTCCTTCGGGCACTGGTCGCCGTCCTCGCACTCGATGGTGCGCTCGGCCGGGGACTCCCTCCTGCAGTCGATCGAGCTCGCCGTCGCCGCCGAGGAAGTGGGCGCGGACGGCGCGTACTTCCGGGTGCACCACTTCGCCCAACAGCTCGCCTCCCCGTTCCCGCTGCTGGCTGCCGCCGCTGCGCGGACCAGCCGGATCGAGCTGGGCACCGGCGTGATCGACATGCGCTACGAGAACCCGCTCTACATGGCCGAGGACGCGGGCGCCGCGGACCTCATCTCCGGCGGCCGCCTGCAGCTGGGCATCAGCCGGGGCTCCCCCGAGCAGGTGGTCGATGGGTACCGCTACTTCGGCTACGAGCCGGGGACGACGGACGCCGACCTGGCCCGGGAGCACACGTCGCGCTTCCTCGACGTGCTCGGCGGTGAGGGCTTCGCCCGGCCCAACCCCCGCCCGATGTTCGCGAACCCGCCCGGCCTGCTGCGCATCGAGCCCCACGCCCCGGGGCTGCGGGACCGGATCTGGTGGGGCGCCGGCAGCCGCGCCACCGCGGAGTGGACCGCCGAGCAGGGGATGAACCTCATGAGCTCGACGCTGCTCACCGAGGACACCGGCGTGCCCTTCCACCAGTTGCAGGCCGAGCAGATCCAGCGCTTCCGGGACGCCTGGACCGCGGCCGGGCACGACCACGAGCCGCGCGTCTCCGTCAGCCGGAGCATCTTCCCGATCGTCAGCGACCTCGACCGACAGCTGTTCTGGCGGGAGCGCCACAGCACCGACCAGGTCGGCCACCTCGACGGCGGCGACGCCCGCTTCGGGAAGACCTACGCCGGCGAGCCCGACAAGCTGGTCGACGAGCTCGCCGAGGACGAGGCCATCGCCGCCGCGGACACGCTGCTGCTCACGGTGCCCAACCAGCTCGGGGTGGACTACAACGCGCACGTGATCGAGAGCGTGCTCACCCACCTCGCCCCGGAGCTCGGCTGGCGGTGACCCGACGGCCGGGCCGGCTCAGCTCTCGCGGAGCTTGGTGACGGTCGCGGCGAAGTCCTCGTAGCGACGGAGCGCCGTGACCTTGATGTCGACGAACTGACCCATCTCGATCATGATCGGGAGGGTGAAGGCGATCTCGTCGAGGGTGTCGTGGCTGTCGACGTCGAGGATGGCGATCACCCGCCGCTCGCCCGCGCACTTCCAGAGGTCGACGACGACGCCCGCCTTCTTGGCTCCGAGGGCGGCCTCCGCCTCCCGGGTCCAGGTGCTGAACAGATCCTGCTGGCTCATCGTGGCGCCGTACTCCACGTGGAAGTCCAGGTGGAAGAGCATCGTCGGTCCTCCGAACGCGGGGGTCAGGTGATCTTGACCATACCGCCGGACGCCCGACGGCCACACGCAGGTTCCTGATCAGTCGTGCGGACCGACCGCGCCGGCCTGCACCCCGATCACGCGGGCCGGCCGGTTGATCGCCTGCAGGGCGCGCTCCAGGACGCCGCAGACCTTGTCGACCGCTACCCGCGCGTCCGCGGCGTCGGTGCTGCCGGTGATCTCGAGGACGCCGTACGGCACCGCGGGGACCCCGCCGACCTCGACGAGGCGCTCGAGGATGTCGTCGAGCCCGTCGTCGTCGAGGCTCCGCAGGTCGGTCATGAGGTGCACGCGGTACTCCGTCATGTGACGAGTGTCCCGGACGGGGTCAGCCGGTCAGAACGTGGCGATCGGGTTGACCGGGCTGCCGGACGTCCCGGCGAAGCGGACCGGCGCGACGGCGAGCTGGAAGTCCCAGGTACCGAGCTCGGCGGCCGTCGTCGCGCACGCCTCCAGGTCGCAGTTGTCGAGCAACCACAGACCCATCGCGACGAGACCCACGGCGTGTACCGGCATCAGCACGCCCTCGTACCCCGACGGCTGCACGTCCTGGGGGGTGTCGGCGCCGATCAGCGCGACGGCCCGCTCGTGCAGCCACGGCAGGCAGGACGCGTGCCAACCGGCCTGGATCACGCCCGCATCCGCACCGGCCTCGTGCCGGACACGGCCGCGGCCGGTCCGCAGGAGCACGGCATCGCCGGGTCGGACCCGCACACCCTGTCGACGCTCGGCCTCCTCGAGATCGTCGGGGAAGACACCCTGCCCCGGATCCAGCCACGGCACGTCGCGGGCCCTCGCGACGTCCAGCAGGACACCGCGCGTGACGATCCCGTCCGCCGCCGCCGTGACGGCCGCCCACCCCGATCCCGTCGCGGCGTCGACCAGCGAGTGCGACCGCCCGTTGTACGTCGTCCCGTCCCAGAAGATGTGGCACGGCGAGTCGACATGGGTGACCGTGTTTCCGTGGAACGTGAAGCCGAGCCGCTCGGTGGAGAACCCCCACCGACGGTCATCACGGAACCCGGCAACCGGCATGTCCTCGGCACCCGGCATGTCCGCGGCGCACGGACACGCCGTCGTCGACCGCTCCATCTCCTCCGGCGCGGCCACCTCCCACGCGCACGACACGCTCCGGCCGTGGCGCACGGCCTGCGCCGCCGCCAGCCGGACGTCGTCGGTGATGTGGTTCAACGTGCCGCGCTCGTCGTCCTCGCCCCACCGGCCCCAGTTCGACAGCGTGTCGAAATACCCCAGCACGTCGTCCCGGCCGGGCATCGGCCGCTCCCCCGTCATCCCGGCATCGTCTCCTCCGGTCGGGCGGTTCGGAGTGGCGACGAGTGCCCGCCTAAACGTTGAAGCGGAACTCGACCACGTCGCCGTCGTGCATGGCGTAGTCCTTGCCCTCCATGCGGACCTTGCCCGCGTTCTTCGCGGCGTTCATCGATCCGGCGGCGACGAGGTCGTCGTAGGAGACGATCTCGGCCTTGATGAAGCCCTTCTGGAAGTCGGTGTGGATGACCCCGGCCGCCTCGGGCGCGGTCGCGCCGATCGGGATCGTCCAGGCCCGCGACTCCTTGGGGCCCGCCGTCAGGTAGGTCTGCAGGCCCAGCGTGCGGAACCCGGCGCGGGCGAGCGCGTCCAGCCCGGGCTCGGGCTGGCCGATCGACTCCAGCAGTTCGGCCGCCGACTCGTCGTCGATCTCGAGCAGCTCCTGCTCGACCTTCGCGTCGAGGAAGACCGCCTCGGCGGGCGCGACCAGTTCGCCGAGCTCCTTGCGCCGCGCGTCGTCGGTGAGCACGCCCTCGTCGGCGTTGAAGACGTAGAGGAACGGCTTCACGGTGAGCAGGTTCAGCTCACGCAGCGCGGGCGAGTTCATCCCGGCCGAGAACAGGGTGCGGCCCTCGTTCAGGACCGTCGCCGCCTGCTGGACCTCTTCGAGGACCGCGCGGCGGTCCTTCTGCATCCGCGACTCCTTCTCGAGGCGCGGCACCGCCTTCTCGACGGTCTGGAGGTCCGCGAGGACGAGCTCGGTCGCGATGGTCTCGATGTCCGCGCCCGGGTCGACCCGGCCGTCCACGTGGACGACGTCGTCGTCGTCGAAGACGCGCACCACCTGGCAGATCGCGTCCGCCTCGCGGATGTTCGCGAGGAACTTGTTGCCCAGGCCCGCGCCCTCGCTCGCGCCGGCGACGATCCCCGCGATGTCCACGAACGAGACGGTCGCCGGGACGATCTTCTCCGACGAGTGCATCTCGGCGAGCCGGTCGAGCCGCGGGTCGCGCAGCGGCACCACACCGACGTTCGGCTCGATCGTGGCGAACGGATAGTTCGCCGCGAGGACGTCGTTGCGGGTCAGGGCGTTGAACATCGTCGACTTGCCCACATTGGGCAGCCCGACGATGCCGAGGGTCAGGCTCACGGTCGCCCAGTCTAGAGACCGGGTCCGACGGTCCCCGGAAACCGGAGGGAGCCGAACGGGCTCCGGCCGCGTCCAAGCCCCCGAGAACCACTCCCGATCCTCTCGGAGGCCCCGATGTCCGACGACCACCCTGACGACCGCCCCGGCGCCCGCGCCACCCTCGACACCCCCTTCGGCCCGTTCACCGTGGTCGCCGACGCCGACGCCGACGGCGTCGTCCTCGCGGCCGGGTGGACCACCGTTCCCGACGACGAGCTGCTGCCGCTGGTGCACCCGACGCTGCGCCCGGCCAAGATCGTCGACCGCTCCGAACTCGGTGCGGTGACGGACGCCGTCCTGGCGTTCCACGACGGCGACCCCGGACCGGCCGCGACGCTGCCCGTGCGCCAGTACGGCGGGCCGTTCCTGCAGGAGGTGTGGGCGCGGATGCGGGAGATCCCCGCGGGCACCTCGCTCTCCTACACCGAGCTGGCCGCCCGGGCCGGACGTCCGCTCGCCCCGCGCGGCGCCGCCCAGGCGTGCGCCCACAACGCCATCGGGCTGTTCGTGCCGTGCCACCGGGTGCGCCGCGGCGACGGCTCGCTCGGCGGGTTCCGCTGGGGTCTCTCGCGCAAGGAGGAACTGCTGGCGGCCGAGGCGGCCCACGTGGCCGCGCGGACCGCGACCGAGGCGTGAGGGCCGGCGCTGTCGGACCCCTCTGGCAGCGTCCTCGCCATGACGATCACCGGGGAGGGCGTGCTGCTCGGCCTGCTGCTCGGGGCGCTGCTGGGCGCCCTGGGCGGCGCCGTCGTCGCGAGCCGGTTCGCCGCGGCCCGGCAGGAGGCGGCGGTCGCCGAGGCGGTGCGCCGCTCCGGGGCCGCCGCGTCCGCCGCCCGGGCGGAGCTGGACGCCGAGCGCCGGTCCGCCGCGGAGCGGGAGGCCACCGAGCAGCGTCGTGACGCCGCTGTCCGGGAGGCGTTCGCGTCGCTGTCCGGCGAGGCCCTGGCGGCGAACTCCGAGAGCTTCGCGCGGCTCGCGGAGTCGCGGATGCGGGAGGTGACGGGGGCCCTGGCCTCGTCGTCGGCCGCCGACGCCGGCGCGCGGGAGCGGGCGATGTCCTCGCTGCTCGATCCGGTGGCCTCCACCCTGCAGCGTCTCGAGGGGCAGATGCGGACCGCCGAGTCGGCGCGCGAGGCGGCCTTCGCGGGGCTGCGCGAGCAGGTCGGGGCGGTGGCGGAGTCGGCACGCGGGGTGGCCGGCGAGACCCGGGCGCTCACCACGGCGCTGCGCACGCCGCACGTGCGGGGGCGGTGGGGCGAGATGCAGCTCGAGCGGGTCGTGCACCTCGCCGGGATGATCGAGCACTGCGACTTCACCAAGCAGTCCACGGCCGGGGCGGAGGGCGCGGGCCAGCGGCCGGACCTCGTCGTGCACCTCGCGGGCGGCAAGCAGGTGGTGGTCGACGCGAAGGTGCCCTGCGAGGCCTACCTGGAGTCGCTCGAGTCCGCGGACGAGAGCGGGCGCCGCGAGCGGACCCTGGCTCACGCCCGCCAGCTGCGCACGCACGTCGACGCCCTCTCGGCGAAGGCCTACTGGCGCTCGTTCGACCCCACACCGGAGTTCGTCGTCATGTTCGTCCCGGGCGAGGTGTTCCTCTCCGCGGCGCTCGAGGCCGACCCGGGACTGCTGGAGCACGCGTTCGCCGCCGATGTGGTGGTCGCCACCCCGACGACGCTCATCGCGCTCCTGCGCACCGTGGGCTTCGCCTGGCGGCAGGAGTCGCTCGCCCGGGACGCGGCCGAGATCCACACGCTCGGACGCGAGCTGCACTCCCGGCTGGGGACCCTCGGCGGGCACCTCGGCAAGCTCGGCCGGTCCCTGGACGCGGGCGTGCGCGCGTACAACGACACGGTCGGCTCGCTGGAGTCCCGCGTCCTGGTGACGGCACGCCGGTTCTCCGAGCTGTCGGTCACGCGCGGGACGCTCGAGGAGGTGGAGCAGGTCGACCGGAGGGCCCGGGTGCCGGGCGCTCCGGAGCTGACCGGGGAGGACGGTGTGCCTTTCGCGGGAGATCCGCTCCAGCCCGACGACGAAACCGACGGGGACGGGTCCGACGAGGGATCGTCGGGTGGGGCGGGGGTGCACCGACTGACCGGCTGAACCGGACGTCGCGATCCGGACCGGGACGATCTGACACCCGGGCGTGCCGTGGCGTCACGAGGGGGCCCGGATCCGTGAGGAGGGACCGCTACCGTTGATCGGGTGACCACCACGCGGGACGACGCGGCGCCGTCGTCGAGCTCCCCCGAGGTCGGGGAGGCGTCCGCGTTCCCGGGGGTGCAGGGGATGCGCTGGTGGGCGGTCCTGCTCCTCGCGCTGGTCCTCACCGCGGCCGGGGTCGCGATCGACGTGGTGCGCTCCGGCAGCCTCGAGATGGTCTTCCTCGCCGCGTACCCGGGCGGGTGCGTGCTCGCCACCCTCCTCGCCCAGCGGCGTGACCTCTTCGTGCCGATGGTCCAACCGCCGCTGCTCCTGGCCGTCTCGGTGCCGGTCGCCGTCGCGGCGACCGGCTCGCTGCCCGCCTCCGGCGGCCTGGTCTCCAGCGCACTGGCCATCGGCGCCCCGCTGATCAACGGCTTCCCGGCGATGGCCATCACCACCGTGGTGTGCGTCGTCATCGGTCTGATCCGGATGCGCGTGCAGCGCTGGCGCCGGCCCGGCGACGAGGCCCGCCGTGACGCGGTGCGCCCCGGCCCGCCGGAAGCGGTCGCCCGTGAGCGCAAGAAGTCCGGCGGTTCGCCGTCGCGGGACCGCGCACCGTCGGCCCGGGAGGACCGGGACGACCGGAAGCGGCGGGAGACCGAGCGCGAGCAGGACGAGCGCGACCGCCGCCGGGCCCAGGAGCGCGCCCGGTCCGAGCGGGACCGGGAGAAGACCGAGCGGGAGCGCGCCGAGCGGGAACGCCGGGAACGGGAGCTCGCCGAGCGGGACCGCCCGCGCCGCGAACCCGCGCGGGGCGACGGTGCGGAGCGCCGCCCCGCGGCCCAGCGCAGCTCTCCGCCTCCGGCCAAGCCGGAGCGCGACGAACCGCGTCCGGCGGCCCAGCGCAGCCCCGGCCGCGCCATCCCGAAGTCCGAACGACCGGCCCCCGCGCCGGCGCCCGATCCCGCGCCGGCACCCGCTCCCGCGCCGGCCCCCGCCCCCGCGCCGGCCCCCGCCCCTGGTCGGGGCGGCGGGCCGGGGCCGAAGGAGCCCCGCACCCGCGAGGACCGGATGCGGGAGGAGCGGCTGCGCGAGGAACAGGAACGACGCGGACCGGGTCAGCCGCCGCCGGGAGTGCACCCGGTGCGCGAGCGCCGGCCGGACGACCGGCCGCGCTGACCACCCGAACCGACGACCGGCCGC
>NZ_DASXJS010000043.1:0-4257 GCF_036497245.1 Actinomycetospora sp.
CCGGGCGGCGGGTCGCCGATCTCGCCGTCTCCGTGCAGGCCCCACACCGTCTTCTCGCCGCGCACCACGTCCGGCGCTGCCGTGTTCGGGGCGTACGGCTCGAGCCGCTCGATGCGGCCCCAGTCCAGCGTGGACTCACCCTGCAGGTAGGACGGCACGTCCTGCTGCTTCTCCAACAGCTCGATCCAGCCCATCGGGCCCCCCGCCGACGGCTGCGACCACGTCTCGCCACCGATCCGGAACTGCGACGCGTCCGCGATGAGCCGGTAGGTCGGGACCGCGGCGATGCCGTCGCGCACATCGAACGGCTTCAGGCACGGCGACGCGAACTGCACCGGCCACTCGAGGTAACCCGGCTGCGTCCCGACGGCCTGGGTGAACGGCACCAGCTTCGGCCCGCGCATCGGGGCCAGCGCCATCCAGCCGTCGACCCCGAGCGAGCGGTCCTGCCCGACGAGGCGGATCTCGTCGGCCTGGGCGCCCTTGCCGGAGGAGAGGTTGACCTTGATCTCGCGCCACGGCGCCTCACCGCCTGCGCCGTCGTCCACCGAGTCCTGGCCGAGGATCTGGATGCGGCCGTCGGGCAGGTGCTTGGCGTACTGGAGGTAGAGGCTGTTCCCGCCGTTGAGCCGGCCCGCGGCGCTGATGACCAGCGGGGTCTGCCCGGACCGGAGCGCGTCGTCGACCGACTGCCACGGGGTGCGCAGGACCCCGGTCCCGCGCCCCTCCTTGTCGAAGGTGCCGATCGTCTGGCCCGCGAGGTCGTTGCGCAGCGTGTACTCGTAGCCGGAGACGCCGGTGCCGCCGCCGGTCGGCGGGGTCCCGTCCTCGGCGTGGAAACCCTCGTTCACCGGGTTCGGGTCGACCAGCTGCGCCTGCGGGCTCGACGCCTGCACGGTGTCCGGGGGCAGCGGTGCGGGGATCTGGCCGGGGGCCACCGGGGTCTGCGGCGCGATGGTCGGCAGGACCCCCTTGGCGGAGGGTGCGACGCCGGTGAACGGCGGCGCGGGCGGGAGGATCCCCGCCGCCGGGCTGCCCTCGACGCGGACCTGGTCGGCCAGTCCGCACGACGTCGAGAACGGGTGACGGACCACGTCACCGCCGAGCGAGAAGCTGTCCCACTGCTTGTCGATGCCCTTCCCCATGGACGCCATCTCGAAGAGCACGAGCAACCCGCAGACGACGGCGATCGGCGCGGACCCGAGCCGCAGGGCCCGGGCACGGCGCTCGACGGCGCTGGCCGGGCGCGATCCGCGCACCCGCTTGGCCCGGGACAGCACCGGCATGGCGAGCCGTCCCAGCTTCCCGGACGGTTCCCACGTCCCCGACGACGGCGGCCGGTCCTCCTGGATGCCGCGGATGTGCTCGATGGCCGCGACGATCAGGCAGACCCCCGCGACGGCGAGCAGCAGCGTCGAGGCCTGATGGTGGTCGTACGACGGTGACTTGTCGTTCCAGGGCACGCCCCAGTTGTTCGTGTACCACCACGTGTTCGGACCCGTGAACGCCAGCGCGAGGGTGGCGGACACCGCGGCCAGGAACAGCGAGCGGTTCCGCTTGGAGCGCAGCACGTCCGACGACGTGGCGAGCGCGGTCAGGGCGGCGATGCCGGAGCCGAGGGCCGCGAACGCACCGAAGTGGTGGGTCCACTTCGTCGGAGTGAGGGCCAGGACGAGGAACCCGAGCAGCGTGGTGCCGATCAACCGCTGCGACGGGCCGAGCGCCGCCCCGCGGATGCGGTCGCGGCGCAGCAGCACCACGAGGCAGACCGCGAGCCCGAGCATCAGCAGCAGCACCGGGGCCCGGCGCTCGAGCGAGCCGTCCGCGGAGACCGAGAACAGCGACTCGTAGCGGACGACCTCCTGGTACCAGGTGTAGTTCGGCCCGATGAGGAACCGGACCCGGTTGGCCTCCATGACCGCGGCGTAGGTCTGATCGGCGAAGATCGCGACGAGCACGACCAGCCCCGACGCGAGGACCGGGGCGAGGACCGGGAGCCATCCGAGCTGGCGCACCCGCTCCTGGACCAGCCGGAAGAGCGGGCGCGCGGCGGCCAGGAACGGCGCCACCGCCATGAGGCCGGTGGGCGTGGCCGCGAGTGCGAACGCCGCCGCCACCAGCCCCAGCGCCACCGGAGCGAGCCGCCGGGTGGCGACCGCCCGCTCGACCGCGCAGAACGCGAGGAGCGCGGAGATGACGGCCACCGGTTCGGGGCGCAGCCCGTTGTTGAACGGCAGCCAGAACATCAGGAAGACCATCGCGGCGGCCCAGCCCGCGGCCTTCGACGCCCGGACCTGCTGGCCCAGGCGCGGCAGCATCTCCCGCGAGATCAGCAGCCAGGACACGATGGCCATGAACACCGAGGGCAGGCGCATCCACAGGACGTTGTCGCTGACCTGCACCCACACCGAGTAGAGCTCGTAGAACCAGCCGAACGGCGCCTCGGGGACGTTGAACCATCGGTAGTAGTTGCCGATGTAGCCGGCGGCCTCGCGCGCTCTGGCGATGCCGAGGATGTACCCGTCGTCGGAGGTCTGGGAGCCGATCACCCCCCAGATCACGAGCCCGGCGACGACCGCGGCGTCACGGGCCGTCGGCCGCCACCACCGCCTCGGGGCCAGCCGGGGCGCGCGTCGGCCCGCCCGGTTGTCGAGGGCGTGCAACGCCCACACCGCCCCGAGGAAGCACAGGACGGCGAGCACGCCTGCGCCGGTCTTGAGCAGGGTCGCCGTCGTCTGGAACCGCGTGTCCGGGGTGACCTGGACGTTCATTCCCGCCGTCGGATCCTTGGCGGAGTCCAGGTCGGAGTAGATGCCGACCACCTGGGGCCGGAAGTCCCCGCCGAGCACCACGTCGGCGCCCGAGCCGAGGTTGATCACCGTCTGGGTGTAGTCGGAGGTGACCGTGACGTTGCAGGGGCCGCCCGGCACGGGTTCCTGGGCCGCCTGCTGGCCGCGGTCGGTGAGGGTGAGCTGACCGTTGTCGACGTAGAGCGCAAGCCCGACCTGGGAGCCGTTCGGCGAGAGCGGCGGCGTCGTGGACAGCAACGTCGCGCGCTGGGTGGCGCGCGTGTCGAGGCTGCGCACGGTCGCGCACGGGATCGACGCCGTCATCGTCTGCGGCCGGAACGCGACCAGGGGAGCGTCGATCGACCGGGTCCCGGTCGTCGGGCTCGGCCAGTGGATCGTCGCGGTGTCCTGGACGACCGGCAGGAACGGGAAGACCAGCGCGAGGAGGGTGCCCAGCCCGCCGAGCACGATCGCGAGCCAGCGGGTGCGTCGCAGCGTCCGGTCCCGGGGGCCGATCGCGCCGGTCGGCCCGTCCGACCCCGGTGGTCCTTCGACCGGTGCGCGGGCCGCGGTCCCGGGGACCGCGGTGGCCGTGTTCGTCGCGGAGTTGCCTGACGTCAGCACGTGGTGCGTCCTGACATGTGCGGGATGACCTCCGAAGTCCGGGGAGATCCTGTCGGGGAGCTGCGCCGTGTCACGGGCGCCGGAATCTCTCGCGCCGGCCCATGCGGACCAGGCGCAGCCACTCGCGCAGCGCCGCGGGGTCGCGCCGCTCGACGAGGAAGTACCAGCCGAAGCGCAGGTGCTCGATGGCGCCGAGCTTGCGCAGGCCCGGCTGGGCCAGCAGGTAGCCCCGGTTGCGGTAGGTGAAGTACCGCTTGGTGGCGTCGCCCGGGTCCTGGGCGTGGAGACGGCCGCCGAGCATCGGTTTGAACTCGTCGGAGCCGTCCGGATGGACGTAGGCCGTGGTGAGGCACGTGCCGTAGGGAAGCCCTGAGCGCATGAGGCGCCGGTGCAGTTCCACCTCGTCGCCGCGCACGAACAGGCGGAGATCCGGCACGCCGACGACGTCGAGGGTGGACGCGCGGAACAGCGACCCGTTGAACAGGTGCGCGATTCCGGGCATGAGCTCGCCGTCGCCGAATCCGTCGAGGTCGGCACGGCGCCGGACCCAGCGCAGTCCCCGCCGCAGCGGGAACGCCAGCTTCTCCGGGTCGGCGGCGTCGGTGATCACCGGCGACACCTCGGCGAGATCGCGACGTCGGGCGACCTCGAGCAGCGTCGCGAGCACGTGCTCGTCGGTGGGGCGCCCGTCGTCGTCGGCCATCCACAGCCAGTCCGCGCCGTGGGCGAGGGCGGTGAGCATGCCCAGGGCGTAGCCGCCCGCGCCGCCGAGATTGTGCCGCGACGGCAGGTAGGTCGACGGGAGGCCGCAGGACTCGACGACCTCGCGGGTCGCCTCGTCCGG
>NZ_DASXJS010000044.1:0-24328 GCF_036497245.1 Actinomycetospora sp.
CAGGCCGTCGCCGGTCCGGCGGGCGGCCGGGTCGTCGAGGTCGAGACCGCGGGTCAGGGCTTCGGAGGCGAGGTCGAGCATCGCCTGAGCGCGGCGCGCGGGCAGGGTGCGCAGCGCGTGGGCTCCGGGGTCCGCGCCGCGCGTCTGCTCGCCGGACTCGGGCGCCGGGTCGTCCACGAGGACGGTCGTCTCGTCGGGTGGCGTCGCGCTGGTGAGCGCGGTGTTCAGGGTCTCGGCGGCAGCGGGGTCCCGGTAGGTGAACTTGCCAACGAGGCTGCCGTCGCGGCGTCGCAGGTAGTGCAGTTCGTTCTCGGGCGGGGGATCGTCGTCGGGGGCGGTGCCGTCGGGGTCGAGGAGAGCGAGGATCGCGGTGGCGGCCTCGGCGAGGGCCGCGGGACTGTGGGTCGTGGCCAGCTCGGCGAGCTGGGCCTCGGTGGTGGTGAGGGTGTCGGCGTCGAGCCCGCGGACCGCGGCCAGCCTGCGCATGGTGCGGCGGATGACCTCGACGTGCCCGGGCCCGATCACCCCGTCCTCGACCATCGCGGCGGTGGCGGGCAGCTCGGCGGAGTCTCGGCGGCCGCTCGGGGAGACCCTCATGGCCAGCGACCGGGCGTGGCCCTGCAACCGAGTGGCTTCCCGGGGGTCGATACGCAGGTGGTCGGTCAGCAGCCGGGACGTGCTGCGGTACCCGCTCTCGGCGACCGCATCGGACTCGTGGAGACCGGTCAGGGCGCGGTAGCAGCGGGCCTGCGCGCCCCGCAACGCGGTCCACGCGGCCGCGGCCTCACCGAGCGCCGCGATCGAGGACCGCGAGAGCCCACCGGCGCCGTCGTCATCTGCGCCAACGCCACCCCGGCCGTCGTCACCCGTCCCGAGCCCGGGCACGGCCCACCCGGAGTCGCCCTGGACTGCGTCGTCGTCCGGCAGAACGGCCTCGTCGTCCGGCAGCCGGTCGTCCGGGGAGCTCTCCGCCCGGCGCGGATCATCGGGCCCGTCGTCGGGGTCGGGGTCCGGCTCTCGCCACGGTGGCGGATCGGCAATCGCGGTCACCGGACAAGTATCGAACACATGTTCGAACACCACTAGCCGTCGATCAGCTCAATCCCGACGAAGCGAACAGATCACCCCGTCCTGTCGATCTGAGTAACGCTCGCGGAACCACGACCGTCCGGTACACCCCTGAGTAGTTCTCCGCTCCCCGACCCGGCCGCGCACGAGCAGGGTCCAACTCCACGGCCACCGTGCTGAGCTGGGTGAACGTCGTCGCACTGCTCGGCGTCGGCGGTCTGTTCACGCTCTTCTCGCTGATCCCCTTCGCCATGGCGAACGACGACCCGAGGTGCGGTCCGCTGGTGAGGCACTGACCCCTGCGACGGTTGGGCGGCCGTCGGCGCCGGCGCGGCCGGCTGGGGCGCGTGGATCGGGTGCGTGATCCTGTCGATGGCGAGCTTCTTCGGCGCCGCAGCGCTGGAGGCGGCGGCGGCGCAGTGGCGCCGACGACACCAGGGTCCGTCAATCGTGGATTGACATCTCCGTCACGTCAATCCACGATTGACCCATGACCACCACGGTGAGCGTCGGCGAGCTGATCGCCGACGTCGAGTCCCATACGCCCGGGGCGAGCCCCGTCGAGCGGGTCCGCGAAGCCCAGACCCGCGCCTACACCCTGGCCGAGGCCGGTGAGCAGCTCGTGGGGTACTTCGTGTCCCGGGCCAAGGAGGCGGGCGCGTCCTGGGCGACGATCGGCGAGGCCCTCGGCGTGTCCAGGCAGGCCGCGCAGCAGAGCAGCCGATCACGCTTCGCGCACTACACACAGCGGGCCCGGGGCGTCGTCGTCGGCGCCCAGGAGGTCGCGCGCCAGCAGGGCAATCACTTCGTCGGCACCGAGCACGTGCTGCTCGGCATTCTCGGCGAGTCCGAGGGACTGGGCGCGCAGACGCTGTCCGCCCTGACCGGCACCGACGTCGAGGCCGCGACCCGCGCGAGGCTGCACCCCGGCGAGGAGTCGGCCCCGCCCGCGCGCATCCCCTTCACACCCCGTGCCAGACGGACCCTGGACCGGAGCTCGGAGGAGAGCACCGAGCTCGGGCACGGATTCGTCGGCACCGAGCACCTCCTGCTCGGGCTGTTCGGCTCGGGCGGGGTCGCCGACGAGGTGCTGGACGATCTCGGAATCACCGTCGACGTCGTGCGGGACCGGGTCCGCACCGAGCTCACGCGGCTGTTCGACGAGCACACCGCGGATCTGCCGTCGGTCGATTGATCGCTCTCGTAGTGTCGGCGCGGTGCCGTCGTTCGCGGACGCCAGGGCGCTCGCCGAGCTGACCCTGGCCGACCACCTGCCCGCCCGATGGCTCCATTCCCAGGCGGTGGCCCGCGAGGCGATCCGGCTCGCCGAGCTGCCGGAAATGGACCGCGAGCCCCTCGTCGTCGCGGCTGTCCTGCACGACGTCGGGTACTCCCCCGTACTCGCCCGCACCGGGTTCCACCCGCTCGACGGGGCCCGGTTCCTCGCCGCCCGCGGCTACGACCGGCGGGTGGCGGCCCTCCTCGCCCACCACAGCGGCGCGGCCGTCGAGGCCCGGCTGCGCGAGATCACCGGGCTCGAGCGGTTCGACGACGAGGTCTCGGCCACCCGCGACGCGCTCTGGTACTGCGATGCGGTCTGCGGGCCCACCGGGGAGCCGATGACGCCGGACGAGCGCTGGGACGACATCCGGCGCCGGTACGGACCCGACCACGTGGTGACCCGGTCCCTCGACGAGGCCGAGCCCCGGCTGCGCGACGCCGTCGACCGCACCCGTGCCCGCATGGCGGCCGCAGGCGTCGCGACCGCCGACGCCGCACCGTGAATCAGGTCGGCGCTTCCGCCAGGGGCACCATGACGGTCTCCTCGGCCACGAAGATCACGCTGCGCCCGGCCCCTCCGAGCGCCGACTCCCGTGCCGCTGCGCCTTCCGGGGTCGAGAAGACCTCGCGGGCCGAGCGCTCGGAGTCGAACCAGACCTCGGCGACCCCGTCGAACTCCTCCTCGTCGGAGATGGCCATGTTCAGGTGATACCCGACGAGGCCGGGCCAGCGCCTCACCTTCGGCGCGTGCTCGTCGAACCACCAGCGGCGGAACTCGTCGGCGGACATGCCTTCGGGTCGCTTCAGGATGCCGATCACCTTGAACATGTCTCCCGGGTACCCGCATCTCGGCTCACGGAGCGGGGCCCGGGCCGGGCGGCACCGGTGCTCGATCAGCCCCGGCATCCGTCGGACATGCGTGTAGAGCGCGCCGGGTCGATCAGTCCATGATTCCGTCACGACGATGTTCTGACCGGTGGGGGGCGACGTGTCGACCGACGAGTTCGACGTGGTGGTGGTCGGGGGGCGCTGCGCGGGCGCCTCGCTGGCGATCCGGCTGGCCCGCGCCGGGCTGCGTGTGTGCGTCCACGACCGGGCGCATTTCCCCAGCGACGTCCCGTCCACCCACGGCATCCAGCCGGCCGGGGTGGCGATCCTGCGCGAGCTGGGCTGCTTCGAGCGGCTCGCGACCCTCACCGAGCCGATCAACCGCGGCACGCTGGTCGTCGACGAGGCGCGCATCGAGTTCGACGACGCCGACGAACTGCTGGGCGCGCCGATGCTCAACCTGCGGCGCCACGTCCTGGACACCGTCCTGCTGGAAACGGCCGCGGAGGCCGGAGCCGAGATCCGCACCCGGACCGCGGTCACCGGGCTGCTGCAGGAGCACGGCCGGGTCGTGGGCGTCCTCACCGGGGACGGGCCGGTGCGGGCGCGGCTGGTGGTCGGCGCCGACGGCGCCCGCTCCACGGTCGCGCGACTGGCCGGAGCCGAGGAGTACCGCCGCACCCCGCCGGGGCGACTGTTCGTGTGGGGCTACTTCGAGGGCACCGACCACCCGACGGGTCACGTCTGGCTGGGCCGGATCGGCGATCACGGCTTCCTGGCGAGCCCCACCGACGGCGGATGCTTCATGGCGGTCGTCGCGGTGTCCATGGAGCGCAAGGCCGAGGTGCTCGCCGACCGACCGGCCGCGTTCGCCGAGGGCCTGCGCGACTGGCCGGAGCTCGACGCCGTCGTGGCGTCCGGACGGCGGACGGGCCCGCTGCACGTGGTGCCGGAGTGGCACGGCTACTTCCGCCGCTCGGCGGGACCGGGATGGGTCCTGGTCGGCGACGCCGGCCATTTCAAGGATCCGACCCCGGGCCAGGGCATCGCGGACGCGCTGCGCCAGACGACCACGCTCGCGCCCGTCGTGGTCCGCGGCCTCGAGGCCGGCGCACCCGACCTCGACGACGCCCTCCGGCGCTGGTGGTCCTGGCGCGACCGGGACGCCTGGGCGATGTACTGGTTCGCGCGCGACCTCGGCGCGGCGGGCCCGCTCCCGCTGCTGCAGCGCGAGGTGCTGCGCCGGGTCGCCGCCGACCCACGACGGAGCAGGCATCTGCTCCAGGTCCTCAACCACGACGTCCCGCCCGGGCGGCTGTTCACCGTCCCGTTCGCCCTCACCGCGCTCGCCGGGGCACTCGTCACGAAGAAGGGTCAGCGCACGCGCCTGCTGCGCGATGCGGGCACCGTCGTCGCGGACGAGCTGCGCCACCTGCGCCCGCCGCGCGCGTCGTGACCTCACGGACGCGCGGAGATCACGCCTCGACGACCGCCGGGCCGCCCGTCGACGGGGCCCGTCCGCTGCGGAGGAAGAACGCGAGCACGACCCCGACCCCCGTCAGCACGGCGGTGACGATCATGAGGTTGTCCAGCGCGGTGGTGAAGGCGCTCGCCTGTGCCTGCGTGTAGGTCATGTAGTGCTCGAGCAACGGCGACATCCCGCCGCTCGCCCCGGGCGCGGAGGCGCCCGACGCGGAGGAGGCACCCGACGCGGAGGAGGCACCCGACGCGGCGGCGGAGACCCCCGCACCGCTCGTCCCGCCCGACGTCACGCCCATGATTCCGCCGGTGTCGGCGAGCTGCTGGGCCTGCCGGCTGCCCAGCAGGGCCGTGAGCGCCGCGAGTCCCATCGCCGCGGCGGTCCGCTGGGTGACGTTGTTGAAGGCGCTCGCCCCGGTGACCTGGTCCGGGGGTACCGCGGAGATCCCGCCCGTCATGATCGGCATCATCGCCAGCCCCATCCCGATGGCCCGGAACATGAGGATCCAGCGCAGGTCCGTCCACGACGAGGTCACCGAGAGGTCCCGCAGCATCCAGGTGCCGATGGCGAGGATCGACAGACCGATCACCGCGGGCCAGCGTGGCCCGAACCGATCGTAGATCCGTCCGGCCACCGGCATGAGCACGCCCATGACGACGGCCTGCGGGAGCAGCAGGAGGCCGGTGTCGAAGGCGCCCAGCCCCTGGGTCTGCTGCAGGAACAGCGGGATGAAGAACAGCACCCCGAACAGGCCGACGGAGAGCACCCCGATGAGGATCAGCGAGTTCGTGAAGGCCCAGTACTTGAACACGCGGACGTTCAGCATCGGCTCGTCGACCTCGAGCTCGATCACGACGAACAGCGCGAGGCACAGCGCGCCCACCGTGAACAGGATGAGCACCGGGTACGACGTCCATCCCCAGGACTCCCCTTCGGAGAGCGCCAGGAGCAGCGAGAACAGGCCGGTGGCAATCGCGGCGAAGCCCAGGAAGTCGAACTTCTTGCCCTTCAGCCCCTTCGGCAACGGCAACCAGATCAGGGCCGCGATCGCGCCCAGGATGCCGATCGGGACGTTGATGAAGAAGATCAGCCGCCAGTCGACGTACTCGACGAGGTAGCCGCCCAGCGTCGGCCCGACCGCCGGGGCGAACACGATCCCGAGCCCGTAGAGCCCCATGGCCGCGCCGATCTTCTCGCGCGGCACGAGCCGGTAGACCATCGACAAGGCCACCACGGGGATGATTCCGCCTGGGATCGCCTGGATGATCCGGAAGATGATCATCGAGTTGATGTCCCAGGCGAGCCCGCAGAGCGCGGACCCGGCCCCGAACGCGACGAGCGCCCCGACGTATGCCCGGCCGAGGCCCAGCCGCTCCCCCAGCCAGGCGCTCGCGGGCACGATCACGCCCAGGGCGAGCGAGTACGCCGTCGAGACCCACTGAATCTGGTCGGTGGTGGCCCCGAAGTCCTTCTGCATCGACGGGATCGCGACGTTGACGATGCTGACGTCGAGCACCGACATGAACATGCCTGTGACCAGGACGAGCAGCGAGAGGATCCACGGCGTCGACGACGACCGCGGCGGGGCCGGGGCCGGGGCGGGTGGCGCCGCTGGGGCGACCGGCTTCCGCGCAGGTGCGTCCACCGGCGGTCGCGAGGGCGCGACGGCGGTGGCCGTCCCGGTGTCCCGCGCCGTCGGTGTGGTCGTCATCACCGGGAGTCTGCCACCGTTTACCGACGAGGTCGCGATCTCCCGGCCGCCGTAGTGTGACGTCCATGGCCGTGAATCCGACCGGATCGGACATGAAGGCGTTTCTCGCCGCGAATCCCGGCGAGCCCGTCGTCATGCTCAACCTCCTGCGGTTCGCCGAGGGCGGGGCGGAACGCTACGACGACTACATCGCCCATTTCCGGACGTATGCGGAGAAGGTCGGCGCGAGCATCGTCTACTTCGGGCACGGGGCCGACGCGGTGGTGGCCGAGCCGGGTCAGGCCTGGGACGCGGTGCTGCTCGTGTCGTACCCGAACCGGCAGGCGTTCTCCGCGATGGTGCGCGACCCCGGGTACCAGGAGGGCACGCATCTGCGGACGGAGGCGCTCACCGAGGCGGTCCTCCAGCCGACGACCCCCCGCTGAGTCCGGTCATCGGTTCCGGGTCGTCCGGGAGCGCGAGGGTCCGGTGCGCCGTGGCGCGGTGCCCGAGGAACACCGGCCGGTTCGCGTGCCCGAACAGCAGGGGCAACAGCTCGGCCGCCCGGATCGCGCCGTACCACCCGGACGCCGCCGGGGCCTCGCCGAACGCCGTGACCGGGTCCGGGCGCACGGTCGGGCCGGCGACGACGAGCGGGGTCGGGTCGCCGGTGTGCAGCACGCCGCCCGTCGAGGGCGTGGCGTGGTCCCCGGTGACGGCGACGACCGCGCGGTCGGCGAGATCGAGCAGGCCCGCGAGCCCGGGGTCGGCCGCCTCGAGCACCTCGAGCTTGGCGCAGGGCTCCTTGGTGTGGCCGGCGTCGTCGGTGGTCTTGGTGTGGACGTGGACGAAGCGGGCTCCCGCCGCGATCAGTTCCTCCGCGCACGCCAGCCGCGCCCGCAGGTCCTCCCCCACGTCCGCGACCGGGGCCAGGTGGCGGTGGTCCATCCCGAGCAGGCGGGCGAGGCCGCGGTAGAGGCGGGTGCTGGTGACGGCCGCCCCGGCGACGCCGGTCCGCGCGACGAAGTCCGGCTGGGCCTCCCGGGCGCCCGACCACTTCGTCGTCAGGACGTCGAGCGCAGGGCGCGCCCATCGGGAGCGGTTGACCGGGTGGTCGACGAGCGTGGCGCGGGCGTCGAGGAGCAGGGCGTTCAGGGTCTCCGCCGTGGCCGCTCCCGCCGGGGACGCTTCCGGAACCGTCGGCAGGACCCGCAACCAGGGATGACGGTCCTCGAAGAACGGGTCGGAATCGGTGACCGCGCCGTCGGCGTGACCGTGGAGCACGAGCAGCGCCTCGCCCCGCCCGCCGAGCGAGAGCAGCTCGGCGCCGTGGCGTGCGACGACGGGGCCGAGCACGTCGAGCAGCGCTGCCGCGTCGGAGGCGTCGTCCGGGGCGACCCGACCGGTGATCCACACCCGGCCGTCCCCGCCCACCGCCGACGTCCGCAGCGCCGCGTGCGTCACCGCCGTCCCGAGCGGCACGTCGTGGCCGGCGCCGAGCGCCTCCAGTACCGCGCGGCCGGGGAACGGGACGGCTCCCGCCCCGCCCCCGTCGGCGCCCGACCCGGCCCCGCTTCCGGCGAACCCGAACATCGCCCAGTGCGCCAGCTCCGAGGCGGGCGCGCGACCCCAGCCGAACGGCAGGTGCCATCCCGAGCACCCACGGGCCGCGAGCGCGTCCAGCACCGGGGTGTGGGCCGCCTCCGACGGCGTGCGGTCCCCGAGCGCGGGGACCGGCCGGTCACCCAGGCCGTCGAGGACGACGAGCACGACGGGCAGCCGGTCGTCGACGAGCCGCGGCTGGGTCTCGCCGTAGCCGGGCGGCGGGATCGCACTCATCGGGCGGCCAGCAGCGTGCGCAGGACCGGGACCGTCGCGGGCGGGACCAGCGCGGCCCACGACCCGTCGTCGAACCCCGCCCGGATCGCGGCGGCGTCGAGCTTGGTCACCGGATCGCCGTCGAGCACCGTCACCTCGTAGCCGCCCGCGCTCAGCTGGGCGGCCTTGTCCTTCTCCCAGGCCGAGTAGGCCCGGACGTAGTGCTGTGCGCGGAGCGGGACGTACTCCGGCCAGAGGTGCGGGCGCGTCAGGTCGAAGGGCACGACGACGGCACGGTCGGCGAGGCCCGTGTCCGCCAGCGCGGCGGTGAGCAGGCGGACGCGGTCGTAGTAGGTGAACGGGTTGGCGGCGTCGGTGTGGCGGTGCGCGGACGTCCCCTCCTGACGACGGGCGCCGGTGTCCGGGTTGGTGACGGCGACGACGAGCTCGTCGTGCCGGGTGAGCGCGTGGGCGAACAGCTCCAGGTGCTGCGCGTGGACGGGCTGGAAGCGGCCGGTGACGGCGGCCAGGCTCATCGGGGCGACGCCGCCCGGCTGGTCCGCTTCAGCAGGCCCCGCGCGATCGCGTTGCGCTGGATCTCGACGGTCCCTGCCGGGATCTTGAGGTTGCGGGCGATCCGGAAGAGCTTCTCCTCCGGCGAGCCGAGACGCAGCCCGGTGCCGCCGTGGACCTGCACCGCGTGGTCGGCGACGCGGAAGAACGCCTCGTCGTTGACCACCTTGATCAGGCTCATCAGGCGCGGCGCGTCGGGGTGCAGCGGCATCCCGTACGGGCCGCCGGGCAGCTCGTCGAGCTCGACCTGCGCGGTCAGCGAGGCGGATCGGGCGGTGTAGACGTCGGCGTCCATGTCGGCCAGCAGGTGCTGCACCGCCTGCAGCTCGCCGATGGGCTTCCCGCCCGATGTGCGGGTCCCGGCCCGGTCGACCGCCCGCTCCAGCAACCACGACCCCCAGCCGGCGCACATCCCGCCGCGGCACATCCGCCGCCAGTTGATCCACGCCATCGCGAGGGCGAAGCCGTCGCCGGGCTCGCCGACGACGTCCTCGGCCGGGATGCGGACCCCGTCGAATCCCAGCTCCCCGGTCAGGCCGTCGTCGAGCATCGTCGGGATGTCCCGGCCGCGGGTGACCCCGGGCGCTCCTGCGTCCACGAGGAACATCGTCAGCGACCGGGTGCCCGCCCCGGGCTCGGTGACGGCGGTGACCTGCAGGACGTCGGCGAAGTGGGCGTTGGTGATCCACGCCTTGTGCCCGTCGAGGATCCAGTCGGACCCGTCCCGGCGGGCGTGGGTCTCCATGGCGAGGACGTCGGTGCCGACCGAGATCTCAGTGTTGGCGAACGCCGCGGTGATCTCCCCGGACACGAGCGGGGCGAGCCAGCGTTCCCGCGCCGACGGCGAACAGTGCTCGATCGCGGCGTTGGCGCCCTCGGTCCAGCCCAGCGCCGCGAGCCCGAGCCCGAGGCCGCTGCGGTGGTAGACGAACTCCTCGACGTGCTGCATCTCGGCGCGGGTGAAGCCACCGCCGCCGGAGGCCTCGCCGACGTGCGGGCAGTAGAGCCCGGCCTTGGCCGAGCGCCGTTGGGCCTCGCGCCGGGCCTCCCAGACCGCGGGGTGCATCCGCCCGGCGTCGTCGAGGCGCGGGTTGTACGGCGTGCCGACGTCCCGGCGCGCGAGTTCCTCCTCCAGCGGCCCGACCTCGATCGTGAGGAAGGTGGCGAACCGTTCCCGGTAGTGCTCGACGCGGTCGGTCAGGCCCGCTGCGCTCGTCATGGATGCTGGTCTAGGCGTCGTGCGGTCGCGCCGCAACCGGGCCTAGGGTCGCGCCATGCCTGCCCTGTCCGCGGACTCCTCGGTCCTGCTGGTCGTCGACCTGCAGGAGCGGCTGATGCCCGCGATCACCGGGGCGCCTGCGGTCCTGGAGAACGCCGGGCGGCTCGTCCGGGCGGCGGTCCGCCTCGACGTCGGCGTGACGACCACCGAGCAGGACCCCGCCAAGCTGGGGCCCACCGTCGAGCCGGTCGCGGCGCTGCTGCCCACACCCGCCGTCGCGAAGTCGACCTTCGCCGCGGACCTGTCCTTCCCGGCATCGACCGTGGTCGTCTGCGGCTGCGAGGCCCACGTGTGCGTCCTGCAGACCGTGCTGGCGCTCCGGGCGTCGGGTCACGACGTGGCGGTGGTCGCCGACGCGGTCGGGAGCCGGTCCCCGGAGAACCGCGACGCCGCCGTCGCACGGATGCGCGCGCACGGCGTGGACGTGGTGACCACGGAGATGGTCGTCTTCGAATGGCTCGGCTCGAGCCGGAACCCGGCCTTCCGCGAGGCGCAGCAACTGATCAAGTGACCGCGCGGAGGCCGGGCACGGTGCGCGGAGCCGAAGCTGACCCCCGAGTCAGCTCCGGCCCGCTTCCTGACGCCCCCCGAGGCGTCCGGCAACGGTCCTGTACCCCGTGGGGCTGCCGACCTCGCCGGGCAACCACCAGGAATCGATCAGGGAGCCCAGGTCCGGAGCCAGACCGTCTGCGGGGCACGCCGCAGCTCGGACAGCACCTCCTCCGGGACCGGAGCGTCGGTGTCGACGACGACGTAGCCGTGATCGGTCCGGGTCGACAGGGCCTGCGCGATCACGTTGACGCCCGCGTCGTGCAGCTGCTGGTTGATCCCGGCGAGGACCCCGGGCTTGTTCGTGTGCAGGTAGGCGAGCCGGAACGAGCCGGGCGCCAGTGGCGTCGCCACCTCCGGCAGGTTGACCGAGAGCGCCGTGCCGCCCGTGGCGACGAAGGAGAGGAGCTTGGTGGAGACGAAGCCACCGATCTCCTCCTGGGCCTCCTGGGTGGACCCCCCGACGTGGGGCGTGAGGATGACGTTGTCGAGGCCGCGCAACGGGGACTCGAAGGTGTCGCCCTGGGCCTTGGGCTCGACCGGGAAGACGTCGATCGCCGCGCCGGCGAGGTGGCCCGACAGGATGTTCTCGCGCAGGGCGTCGTCGTCGATGACCATCCCGCGGGAGGCGTTGATGAAGATCGAGCGGTCCTTCATCAGGGCGAACTGTTCGGCGCCGAACAGTCCGGCGTTGCCGGGCCTGCCGTCGACGTGGAGGGTGACGACGTCGGCCTCGGCCAGCAGCTCCTCGAACGAGTCGACCTTGCGGGCGTTGCCGTGGGCCAGCCGGTCCGCGGTGTCGTAGAAGATCACCCGGAGCCCCACGGCCTCGGCCATGTTCGACAGCTGCGTCCCGATGTTCCCGTAACCGACGATGCCGAGGGTGCGACCGCGGAACTCGTGGCTGCCGCGGGCCGACTTGTCCCAGATCCCCTCGTGCATCCGCTGGGTCTTCTCGGGCAGCCGCCGGACGAGGGCGATGATCTCGCCCAGCACCAGCTCGACGACACTGCGGGTGTTCGAGAACGGGGCGTTGAAGACGGCGACGCCACGCTCGGCCGCGTCCTCGATGTCGACCTGGTTGGTGCCGATGCAGAAGCACCCGATCGCGAGGAGATCCTTCCCGGCGTCGAGGACCTCGGCGGTGATCTTGGTGTTGGAGCGGATCCCGAGCACGGAGACGCCCGGCAGGGCGTCGGCGAGCTCGTCGCCGGAGAGCGACCCCGGCCGCTCCTCGACCTCGAGCCCGGCTCGTCGGAACGCGTCCGCAGCGGTCGGGTGGATGCTCTCCAGAAGAAGGACCTTCACACGGCGACCCTACTGTCGAGGAGGGGTGCCTGTGCCGCCGTCGGGGGTGATGCGGTGCATCGCTGCAGGTCAGAGGCTCTATGATGGGGGCCACCCTGCGTTTGCGGAGGGAGCCATGACGACGCCGAGGCCGCCCGGCCGGGCACCGCACCTCGTGCTCGCCGTGGGCGAGGGTGCTCGGGCCGTGGCGGATGGCCTGTGCCGCGACGGCGACCGGAACCGCGTTCTGGCCGGCCCGGACGACGCCGGAGCGGCTGCACGTCGGCGCCACGCACCCGGCGGTCGTGCGCCTCCGCTCGGAGATCCTCGACCGCGAGCCGCGCCGGTTCGTCGCCGCGCCGCACGCCCGCGCGGCGTCCTGGGACGCGATGCTCTGGCTGCTCGATCGGATGGCCCGCGAACGGCCGTCGGAGGCGACTCTGGAGCGTGACGGCGACCGGTACCGCTGGCGCAACCGCCGCCTCGGGATCGCGCAGGACTTCGTCGTCGGCGACGACGCCTCGCTGCCCGAGCACCCGGTGACCTTCGCGGAACGGCAGGTCGAGGAGGACGTCGTCGTCCTCGGGGCCCGCGACGACCGGCTCCGGCTCGACGCCGGGATGGTCGTGTTCGCCTCGGCCTGGTCGATCGGGTTCGACGCCGGGATGAGCTTCTCCGAGCTCCACGCTCCCGTCCCGGGCGACGAGGCGAGCCGGGTCTTCGAGCGGGCGGAGCGCTTCCTGCTGCGTCTGCACCCCGGCGACGCCTACCGGCGGCTGAACTGGGGCCTGCAGCTCGACGAGCGCCCGGACCTCTCGCTGGACACGTTCCCGGACTGGGGCCCGCGCCGGCACGCCCTCGACGTCGCCGAGCCCGGCCGCGAGGTGCACCTGCGCACCGAGGTGCAGCACCTCGTCCGGCTCCCGCTCACCGGGAGCGTGCTCTTCCTCATCGGCGTCCGGTTGCTGCCGCTGGAGCGGGTTGCGCTCGTGCCCGCGTGGGCGGCCCGGTTGCGCTCGGTGCTGGAGACGCTGTCGCCGGAGGTCTCCGGCTACAAGGAGCTGGACGAGCTGGGCCCGCTCGCGGCCGGATGGCTGCGCGACCGCGCCCCTCAGGCGCCCACGTAGGCCGCGAGGTGCTCGCCGGTGAGGGTCGAGCGGGCGGCGACGAGTTCGGCGGGCGTCCCCTCGAAGACGACTCGCCCGCCGTCGTGCCCGGCGCCCGGACCGAGGTCGATGATCCGGTCCGCGTGCGCCATCACGGCCTGGTGGTGCTCGATGACCACGACCGACTTCCCGGCGTCGACGAGGCGGTCGAGCAGGCCGAGGAGCTGCTCGACGTCGGCCAGGTGCAGACCCGTCGTCGGCTCGTCGAGGACGTAGACCCCGGCCTTCTCGGTCAGGTGCGTGGCCAGCTTGAGCCGCTGCCGCTCGCCGCCGGAGAGCGTGGTGAGCGGCTGGCCGAGGCGCAGGTAGCCGAGCCCGACGTCGGCGAGCCGCCCCAGGATGGTGTGCGCGGCCGGTGTCTTCGCCTCGCCGGAACCGAAGAACTCCCGGGCCTCGGTCACCGACATCGCGAGGACCTCGCTGATGTCCTTGCCGCCGAAGGTGTACTCCAGCACGTCGGCCGAGAACCGCTTCCCGCCGCACACCTCGCAGGTGGTGGCCACGCCGGCCATGATCGCGAGGTCGGTGTAGATGACCCCCGCGCCGTTGCAGTTCGGGCAGGCGCCCTCCGAGTTCGCGCTGAACAGGGCGGGCTTGACGCCGTTGGCCTTGGCGAACGCCTTGCGGATCGGGTCGAGCAGGCCGGTGTAGGTCGCCGGGTTGCTGCGCCGCGAGCCGCGGATCGGCGCCTGGTCGACGGCCACCACGCCGTCCCGTCCGGCGACGGAGCCGTGGATCAGTGAGCTCTTGCCCGACCCCGCGACGCCGGTGACCGCGACCAGTACCCCGAGCGGGACGTCGACGTCGACGTCACGCAGGTTGTGGGAGTCGGCCCCGCGGATCTCCAGCGCTCCCGACGGCGTCCGCACCGTCTCCTTGAGCGACGCGCGGTCGTCGAGGTGGCGCCCGGTGATCGTGCCGCTGGCGCGCAGCCCCTCGACGGTGCCCTCGAAGCAGATCGTGCCGCCGTCGCCGCCCGCGCCGGGACCGAGGTCGACGACGTGGTCGGCGATCCCGATCGTCTCCGGCTTGTGCTCGACGACCAGCACCGTGTTGCCCTTGTCCCGCAGGCGCAGCAGCAGGTCGTTCATCCGGGCGATGTCGTGCGGGTGCAGCCCGATCGTCGGCTCGTCGAAGACGTAGGTGACGTCGGTGAGCGAGGAGCCGAGGTGGCCGACCATCTTGACGCGCTGCGCCTCGCCGCCCGACAAGGTGCCCGCGGGCCGCTCGAGCGAGAGGTAGCCCAGCCCGATCTCCACGAACGAGTCGAGGGTGTCCTGCAGCGTCCCGAGCAGCGGCGCCACCCCCTCGATGGTCGAGCTCCGCTGCGCTTCGTCCCCGGTAGCGTCCTCGATCCCGCGCACCCAGTCCGCCAGGTCGCTGATCTGCATCGACGAGGCGTCCGCGATGCTGATCCCCTCGATCCTCGAGGAGCGGGCGGCCTCCGTGAGCCGGGTGCCCCCGCACTCCGGGCAGGTGCCGAAGACGATCGCGCGGTCCACGAACGCCCGGATGTGCGGCTGCATCGAGTCGACGTCCTTCGAGAGCATCGACTTCTGGATCTTCGGAATGAGACCCTCGTAGGTGAGGTTGATCCCCTCGACCTTGATCTTGGTCGGCTCCCGGTGGAGGAGGTCGTTCAGCTCCCGCTTCGTGTACTTCTTGATCGGCTTGTCCGGGTCGAAGTAGCCGCTGCCCCGGAAGATGCGGCCGAACCAGCCGTCCATGCTGTAGCCGGGAATGGTCAGCGCGCCCTCGTTGAGCGACTTCTCCTCGTCGTACAGGGCGGACAGGTCGAAGTCGGAGACCGCGCCACGACCCTCGCAACGCGGGCACATGCCGCCGGTGATGCTGAACTCGCGGCGCTCCTTCACCTGGCGTCCGCCGCGCTCCATCGTGACCGCGCCCGCGCCGCTGATCGAGGCGACGTTGAACGAGAACGCCTGCGGCGAGCCGATGTGCGGGTCGCCGAGCCTGCTGAAGAGGATCCGCAGCATCGCGCCGGCGTCCGTGGCGGTGCCGACGGTGGAGCGCGGGTCGCCGCCCATCCGCTCCTGGCCCACGATGATCGCCGTCGTGAGGCCGTCGAGGACGTCGACGTCGGGCCGCGCGAGCGTCGGCATGAAGCCCTGGACGAAGGTGCTGTAGGTCTCGTTGATCAGCCGCTGCGACTCGGCGGCGATCGTCGAGAAGACCAGCGAGCTCTTGCCCGAGCCCGAGACGCCGGTGAACACCGTGAGCCGGCGCTTGGGGAGGTCGACGCTGACGTCGGCGAGGTTGTTCTCGCGGGCGCCGAGGACGCGGATGAGGTCGTGGCCGTCCGCGGCGTGCGGCGCGGACGGGGCGGGCGGAGCGCTGTTCCTCCTCGTGGCGCTGCTCATCTGCGTCTCCGTCCTCGATCGACCGGCGCCCGACCAGGGTGTCCGCTTCGCGCGGCTGGTCCGGCTCGGCGATCACGCTAGGCGCGACGGGGTGCCCGGCGCTTCTCCGATCCTGATCGACCGACGCCCATGATGGTCATGACCCGGAGACCCGACGCCGCAGGATCGGGCTCTCCACGACCCACGACCCACGACCCACGAAGGGGCACCCCGCATGTCCGTCCGGCGCATCATCCCGAACCTGAACGTCGACGACGCCGCCGCCGGCCACGAGTTCTACGAGGAGTTCCTGGGGCTGGCCAAGGACCTCGACATGGGTTGGATCGCGAGCTTCCGGTCGACGACGGACCCGTCGGTGCAGGTCAGCCTCGTCTCCGGGGACGCCACGGCACCCGAGCAGTCAGCACTGTCGATCAAGGTGGACGACGTGGACGCCGCCTACGCGGACGCGCGGCGGCGCGGGTACGAGATCGTCTATCCGCTGACCGACGAGCCCTGGGGGATCCGGCGGTTCTTCGTCCGAGACCCCCACGGCGTCGTCATCAACATCTCCCGGTACGTGGAATAGATCCACTCCCTGCCGTCGGCGGCTACCCCTGGCTCCACGGATCGTCGATCGCGGCGAGCCAGGAACCGTCGGCCTGCCGACGCAGGAGAACCGTCGCGCGTCCCTCCATCTCCATGGGACCGTCCGGGCCGGTGCCCGTCATGGACCAGTTCGAGTAGACGATCGCGTCGGAGCTCCGCTCGAGGATGACCTGGGTGCGGAGGTCGATCCGCGGCGTCATCGCGAAGAAGCCGTTCGCGAACTCGGCGATCGCCTCGTGCCCGACCAGCGGTTTGCCGCCGGGCTCGGGGATCAGGACGCCGTCGGACTCGTACAGACCCACCAACGCATTCGCATCGGCGGCGTTGAAATTCGCACTCCACGTCTCGTCGAACTGGGCCGGACTCATGACTGCCATGGCTACGTCCTCACGGTTGCCGATCAGAAATACTGGTCACGGTCCCACCGCAGACCATGATCGGCGTCCGCGCTCACCCGGTCGGCCGTCTTCCAGTCATCGCAGGAGAATGGATCTGTTGCGATGAGTCAGCGACACCGTGGCGAAGCCGGTCAGATCGGGTCAGGAGTGGGCCGACCACCAGGAGTGCGCGGGCGTCGGGTCGGCCCCACGATCGCCCGGCCGGAGATCACGGCGCCCGCCAGGTCCATGACCGAGATCCCCATGAGCCCGGCGTGGTCGGTGAGCGCCCGGGCCGCGTCGTCGACGGTCACCCCGCGCAGGCGGGCGATCAACGTCTCTGCCTGACGCAGGTCGTTCTCGGCGCGCAGCCGGTCTCGTGCCATGCCAGTCACCGTTCCCCCGACGACGTCGCTCCCGCGTCGCGCGGGGGCTCTGGACGGCGAGGTCCGGGCCACCTGCACGTAGCGTGGCCGACCCTCTCCCCGGCGTCCAGCCTTTCTCAGGTTCGTGCCCGCGCCGTGACGCCGGTGGTCCCGCTCATTCCTGGTGGAATGGGCCCCATGGTCCCGTCAACGCGTGGTCGTCGGCGGTGACACCGGGACCGGCGGGGGCAGCCGGTAAACCTGATCGACCGCCGTCAGCAGCAGCGCATTCGCCGTGGGCCGACTGTCCGGCGACACCGTCAGGTTGCTCCACAGCACGATCGTCACCTTGTTGCCGGGATCGTAGCCACTGAAGGCGTTGAATCCCGGGAGCTCGCCGAAGTGGTAGTACATGGTGACGTCCGGGGCGAAGTCCTGCCGCTCGATGCCGTAGCCGTACTGGGGTGCTGCCGGCTCAGCGGGGTCGGTGGGCTGCGGACTGTCCAACCACTGTCGCTGGAAATCCGCGTTGAATACCTGCCCCTCGACCAGAGCACGCATCCAGATGGCGAGATCGTCGGCGGTGGAGATGGCCCCGCCGGCCGCCGTCGCGTAGGACGAGTTCTGGTTGGTGTAGTCGATGGGCTGCAGCGTTCCCGCCTTGGCCGCGGCCTGGACGTCGGGCGGGTAGGGCGTGTCGACCAGGGCGTACGCCGAGCCCCCGTACATGTAGCCGTGCGAGTAGGGGTCGGGGATCGAGGTCTCCGTGCTCGCCGGGAGCACGGTCTGCTTCAGCCCGATCGGGCCGTACAACCTGTCCTGGAAATCCTGGCCCAGCGGCTTGCCGTCGACCTTCTCGGCGACCAGGCCGAGCAGGGCGTAATTGGTGTTGCTGTAGTCGTAGGCGGTGCCGGGTGGGAACAACGGCGGGTGCCGGAAGGCGATGGCCAGCACCTCCTGCGCGGTCCAGACCTTCGCCGGCTCGGCATCGAGAGTCGCCGCGAACGCGGGATCGTTCGTGTAGCCGTACAGGCCGCTGCGCATCTGCAGGAGGTTGGCGATGGTGATGTGCTCGCCGTCGGGCACGTCCGGGACGTACGTCGATATCGAGTCGCTGAACCGGAGCTTGCCCTCCTGCGCCAGCAGGACGATCACCGCGGAGGTCATCGTCTTGGTGATCGAGGCGATCCGGACATGGGTGTCACCGCTCGGTGGCACCCCGGCGCCCCGCTGCGTCGTGCCGACGGCGGCCGTGAAATCGCCTTGTGGGGTGCGGACCTCGACGACGGCGCCGGGAATCTTCAGTTCGGTGGCGGTCGCGGCGACCGCGGCCTGGAGCGCCGCCGGATCGATCGTCTTCACCGGGGACGTACCGGTCGTCGGCGACGCCGCCGAGGGAGCCACCGAACAGCCCGCGACCGCCAGGACCGCGCACACCGCGAGCCAGACCGCTCCAACCCGCCACCGTGCTCGCCCGACCGGGTCGCTCGGCGTCGTTGCCACGCGACGTGGCGGGTCCGGCACGATCATGGCTCTGCACTCCGCCCAGGGGTCGGCCATCGTTCTCGGGCGACACCGAGGTCCTGGGTGCAGCGAACTCAGCGTGCAAATTAGCGCCGGGCGCGGAGGAATGTCCACGTCCCGGGTGGCCCGGCAACGGCGCATGATCTGGTCGCAGGCCACTGACACGTCGACCCGACGTCAGGGCTGCGAGCACGTCGGAGACCGGAGGACGACATGACCACTGGGCCGCACGAATTCCACGAGGCCGTCGCGAGAGTCGGCCGGGCCATCAACGAATTCGTGAACGGCGACGCGGGGCCGTACAAGGAGTGCTGGTCGCACGGGGCCCAGGTGAGCATCTTCGGGGGTCGGGGTGCCCACGAGGTCGGGTGGGATCAGGTCGCTACACGCCTGGACTGGGCCGCGTCCGGTTTCGAGGGAGGATGGACCGAACAGGAGGTACTCGTCAGCGACTGCGGCGAGGAATTCGGCTACACCGTCTGCCTCGAGCGAGGTGAACAGACCGTGGCCGGGCGCGCCGAGATGTCACCGAGCATTCTGCGGGTCACCCACGTCTTTCGACGGGACGGCGATGTCTGGGGAGTAGTCCACCGGCACGCCGACCCGGTGACCGCCAGGACGTCGCCCGAGGCGATTCTCGTCGAGGGTTAGCGACCTGGAGCCGTGCGGTGAACTCGACGCATCCGCAGGCGGCGGCGGTCTTGGCCTCGGCAGTGGCGCACGCCGACGCCTCTTCCCCACCGCGACCCTCCCGGAGGACGCCCGACGTGGCTGACCTGACCCACTGCCTGCGCGGGTCCCGAAGTGGTCTCAGGGCTCGAGCGACGTAGCAAGACCGCGGAGTCCACGAGTCATCCGAGCGGGGTGATGCGGGCGTGGGCCGGGGCGGCTTGTCTCGAGCTCGTATGGACGCACGGGACCGCCGCCGCGACCTGCCGTCGTCGATGGAGTCGCCGTGTCCGCCGTGGATGATCTGACCGAGCTGGTCGAGCGCGCAGGCGCCGCCGAGCGGGCTGCGCTCGCATCGAGGTGGAAGGAACGCACGGACGTCGACGCCCTACGACGTCGCGTGCAGGGCGCCATCACCGAACAGCACGAGCTGGAGCGGCTCTCCTCCGGGCCCGTGCTGAGCGACCGACGGGCCCGCCTCCGGGGCGCATTCCTCGACGGGCGCCCCGACACGCCGGAACCTCGCCCCCACGAAGCGACGGGACCCGGGAGCGACCCACCTCCGACGGTCGGCCACGCCGATGCCGCGCGCGCCGAGTCCGACGCGGCCGCCGCCGTGACCGTGGCGCGGCTGGCGTTGCTCGAAGCGCATCTCGCGGTCCTCGATGCCCGGCTCGCCCGCATCGACGCCGGTGACGCCGAGCCCGGTGCGGCGACGATCGACGGGCACGCCACGCTTCAGGGGCGCAACGCGGTCACCCGGCACGGGCCGGCGCTGGCGCACGGCGTCAGGGGCGAGATCGTGTACATGCTCTCGCGCAAGCCGCGCTCGATCATCAAGAGCCTCGCGATCGGCTTGGCGCTCGGCGTGCTCTACCTCGGCTTCATCAGAGTCTTCCAATGGGACCGGGCCCAGGCGTGGCTGCCCTACCTCGGCCTGTGGGCGATCTCGGTCGTCATGGGTGGCGCGGTCTGCCTCAACGCGATGAGCTTCGACGCCATGCGCGTCAGGGCCGCTCTCGACAGTGGCGCCCGACTGTGGCACCTCCTGGTCACCAAGAACCTGGCCCTGGTCTGCCTGGTCGCTCCGATCGGCTTCCTGCTCAGCGGCCTGCTCGCCTGGCGAGCGGGCGACCTCGCCGCGTTCTTCAAGGCCTGCGCCCTGATGATCTCCTTCATCGTGCTGTGGCTGGGTGTCGGCAACGTCCTGTCCGTCGTGGTGCCGATCCGCGACGAGCCGATCCTGCACCGTCGGAAGGACGGCACCCTCAGACAGTTCGCCACGGTCTTCGCGGTGTCCTACCTGATCGGTTACCTCGTGAACATCATGCTGCTCTGGCGGGTGTTCGCGGCTCAGGAATGGGCTTCGCGTCTAGGTAGCGCCTTCCTCCCCGCGATCTTCGTCATCCTCAGCAGCCTCGCGATGTGGGTCCTCCTGACCATCGTCGCCGTCGCGCTGTCCCAACAGCCCAAGATTCGACGGTCCCTCCTGAAGGAGCTCGCGGACTTCAACGCGAACGCCGAAGCTCGGGCCCTCGCCCGGGAGACCGAACAGGCCCGGTCGAGCGGTGCCCCGGCCACCGACCCGACGGTGTCCGCCACGACGCGATAGGCAGGCCGGCCGGCTCGGGCGCACCCGGACGCGATCCGACGGGTCGTCCTGTTCGGGTGATGTGGCGGACGACGCCCACACCCAGGCTGTCCTGGTGACTGCTCCCACCGGCACCGCGAGCACCGGGATCCGACCGGGCCGGGCCGTCATGCTCGTCGCCTGCATCTCGACGCTGGTGGTGAACGCGAACACCTCGGCGGTGAGCATCCTGCTGCCCTCGATCAGCGTGGACCTCCAGACCCCGGTGTCGGTCCTGCAGTGGGCCGTCACCGGATACCTGCTGGTCGGGGCCGCAGTGATCGTCACCTCGGGCGCGATGGGTGACGTCTTCGGCCGTCGCCGGGTCTTCGTGGCCGGGCTGGCCCTCTTCGTGATCTCGTGCGTGCTGATCGCCCTCGCGCAGACCGGCTTGATGGTCGTGCTCGGGCGCCTGATCCAGGGGGCCGCAGGGTCCACGATCCTCGCCTGCGGGCTGAGCCTGCTCTCGGTCGCCTCGTCCGGCCCGGCGCAGATGCGTGCCGTCTCCCTCTGGGGTGCCGCCGCCGCGGCGGGCGCCGCGGGCGGACCGGTGATCGGCGGCGTGCTCAACGAGCTGACCGGTTGGCAGGGCCTGTTCTGGATCGACGCCGCGGTCGCGGCCGTCTGCATCCCGATCGCGGTCCGCGGGGTCGCCGAATCCCGCGACCCGAACCGCCCGCCCACGATCGACTGGGCGGGCACCGCGCTGATCGCCGGCGTCCTGGTGCCGTTCGTGTTCGCCATGACCGAGGGGTCGTCCTGGGGTTGGCTCTCGGTGCCGACCCTGGCCTGCCTGATCGTGACGGTGCTCGCGGCGGTCGGCTTCGTGGTCGTCGAGCGACGGGTGGCGTCCCCGTTGATCGACCTCAACGTGCTGCGCAACCGGCAGCTCGTCACCTCCACCTGGGTGATCTTCGTCGGGGCCGGGGCCATCGCCGCGCTGAGCTTCCTGCTCAGCCTCTACTTCCAGGACCCGGAGACGCTCGGGTTCTCGAGCCTGACCGCCGGCCTCGCGATGCTGCCCCTGGCCGCCGTCGTGATCCTCGTGGCGCCGGCGGTCACACCGCTGGCCCACCGCTTCGGCACCCGGCCCGTGGTCCTGGGTGGTTTCCTGCTGCTGACCGTCGGGTTCTGCGTGCTCGTCGCGGTCTCCCCGTCCTGGGGATACGGCGTGTTCCTCCTGCCGTTGCTGGCCATCGCCTCGGGACTCTCGCTGACCAACGGGCCGGCGACCTCCGTCTCGACCTCCTGCGTCACCGCCGATCAGGTGGGGCAGGCCTCGGGCGTGTCCAACATGGCCCGGTACGTCGGCGGGGCGGTGATGACCGCGGTTGTCGCCGGCATCTACACCACCGGGATCGCGGACGCCACCGCCGAGGGCGTCCCACACGCCGACGCCCTCGCCACCGGGTTCTCCGAGGCATGCATCGCACTCGCAATCTTCGCGGCGTCCACCATCGTCTTCGCCGTCATCGCCGCCCGCCGCCCGCAGCGACCCCACGTCGTCGACTTCGCCGCGGCGGCCGCGTCCACGACGCACACCCTCCCCGTCGCTGAGCAACCAGCCTGAGAAGAGAGGTCCCCGGGCCGCCGGACCGGTCCGTCCCCGACGATCCCGGTCCTCTACCCCGTCCTCGGAGGCCGCCACCATGGACCGGGGCCATCGTCTCGGCGCATTGATCGAGCGCCGTGAGGGCGCCCTGGTCATGCGCGTGTTTCGGCGCATGGTCGCGATCAACGGCTATGACCGGGCTCTGGCTCTGTCGGCGCAGGCGTTCGTCGGGTTGATCCCGATGCTGGTGGTCATCTCCGCCCTGGTCCCCGATCCGGTCCGCCGGTCCACAGGACCTGCGCTGATCGCCAGTCTGGGCCTCTCCGGCGACGCGGCCACGGCGATGTCGGCCCTGGTCCACCAACCGCCCGGGATGGACTCGCTCACGATCGTGGGCGCCGCCCTGCTCGTCGTGTCGGTCCTGGGTTTCACCCGCGCTCTGCAACGGACGTATCTCGCGGCGTGGAGGCTCCCGTCCATCGGGTTCCGCGGCTACGCCGGTGGGCTGCTGTCATCCGCGGCCCTGATCGGCGGGTTCACCGCCCTCGTTGTGCTGGGACCGGTGATTGCCGCGCTCGCCAACCATGTCCTGCTCAGGCTGCTGATCAGCGCCGTCGCGGGCACCCTGCTGTGGTGGCCCGTCCAGCGGGTCCTGCTCAGCGGCCGGACCAGTTGGCGGAAGTTGTTCCCCGCGGCGGTCCTCAACGGCGTGGGCCAAGCCGTGGTCATTGCCCTCTCGCGGATTTACCTGCCCGCCGTCATCTCGCACGAGGCGACGAAGTACGGCCTGGTCGGAATCGCCGTCGCCCTCGTCTCGTGGCTGGTCATCCTCGGGCTCCTGTTGGTCCTGTCGGCCGTCTTCAGCGCCGAACTGGCCCGAGAACCCGCCGATCACGGCCACGGTTCCGCGCCTGCGCGCTCGGACGGGCCGGCCGACCTCGGAACCCGTGGTCCACCCGAGTCCCCATGACCCACGAGAGCCCGGTCAGGGGAGCGCCGGCACCAGACCACCGTCGATGAGCAGCGAGGTCCCGGTGATGTAGGAGGCAGCGGGCGAGAGCAGGAAGGTCGCCGCCTGCCCGAACTCGTCGGGATCCCCGTATCGGCCGAGCGGTATGCGCGCGCTCGCCGTCCGCCGTTGCTCGTCGGCGGGCACCCCGCTCTCGTCGGCCCAGGTGCGCTCCAGCCGCCGCACGTACTCGGTGTCGAAACGGCCCGGCGCGAGCGAGTTCACCCGCACGGCGGGGGCCAACTCCTGGGCCAGCATCTTCACCAGCGCAGCGACGCCGGGGCGCAGCACGTTCGACACGGCGAGGCCGGGCACCGGCTGGCGCACCGAGGTGGCGGTGACGAACAGGACCGACCCCCCAGGAGCAGTGATAGGCAGCAGACCCCGGACGAGGTGCATCGGGCCGCCGAGCAAGAGGTCGAAGGCCGACCGCCACTGCTCGTCCGCCACCTCTAACGGGGACGCACCCGGCGGGCCGCCACCGGCGTTGACGAGGACCCCGGCGATGGCACCGAACCGCTCCGCCGCCTCGGCCGCGACGACGTCGGCTCCTTCCCGGGTAGCAAGGTCCGCGACGCACGCGAAGGCCTTCTCACCGAGCTCCGAGACCGTCGTCTGAAGAGCGGAGGCCGTGCGCCCGACGAGCAGCACACGGGCACCGGCGGCGAGGAGGTGCTCAGCCACCGCGCGTCCCAGTCCGCTGCTCGCCCCACCGACCACGAACGAGGTGCCCTCGAGAAAGTCCGGACGCCACGGGTGGGCGCCGTGCGCGGTGGGAGCCATCGCTCGTCCTCTCGGAAAGCTCACCAGTACGGACCAGCTAGATCATCGAGTGCCCGAGCGTCCTGCGGTCTGTCGATCGAGTCAACCCGACCGCCGTTGACAGTCCCGTACGACACGCGAGTGGCACGCGCGGAGATCGGCATACGGCCTTTCCTGATCGCACGGAGGAATGTCGTTCAGCGCCTCGTCTCGTACCTGGTCAGGACCACGCCGCCGGGAAACGTCCGTGTCTCCAGCAGGTTCAGGTTCGCCCGACTGCCCAGCGCGGTGAAGAACGGTGAGCCGCCACCCACCAGGACCGGGTGGGTGACGATCGCGTACTCGTCGATCAGCCCGGCCCGCATCGCCGCCCCGGCGAGCGCTGCGCCACCGACCCTCATCGGCCCACCGTCCTCGGCCTTCAGCCGAGTGATCTCCGCTACCGCGTCGCC
>NZ_DASXJS010000045.1:0-18648 GCF_036497245.1 Actinomycetospora sp.
TCCCGTCGGCCGCCTCCTGCGCCGCGTTGGTCAGCGCGTTGAGCGCGGAGTCGACCGCCTCGCCGTCGCGGTCGTCGCGCAGCTCCTTCAGTCGCGCGACCTGCTGGCGCAGCACGTCGGCGTTGTCCACCTTGAGCACGTCGACGTCGAAACCGAGGTCGGCGAAGGCGGTCGCGATGACCTTCTGGCCGCGGTCGTGGCCGTCCTGGCCCATCTTCGCGACGAGGATGCGGGGACGGCGACCCTCGGCCTCCTCGAACGCCGCGGCCGCCTCGCGTGCCTGCTCGACCGCGGAGTTCTCACCCACCTCGTCACGGTAGACCCCGGAGATCGTCCGGACGTCCGACCGGTGCCGGCCGTAGACCTTCTCCAGCGCGTCACTGATCTCGCCGACGCTCGCGTGCGCCCGGGCGGCGTCGATGGCCAGCTTGAGGAGGTTGCCGTCGAGGCCGCTCTCGCGGGTCCCGTCGGCGGCCTGCTGCGCGGCGTTGGTCAGCGCCTCCAGCGCCGACTCCACGGCCCGGCCGTCGCGGTCGTCGCGCAGCTCCTTCAGCCGCCCCACCTGCTGGCGCAGCACGTCGGCGTTGTCGACCTTGAGCACCTCGACGTCCTCGCCGCCGAGCAGCGGGTACTTGTTCACGCCGACCAGCGCCTGGCGTCCGGAGTCGATCCGGGCCTGGGTGCGGGCGGCGGCCTCCTCGATGCGCATCTTGGGCAGGCCCTCGCTGATGGCCTGGGCCATGCCGCCGGTGCCCTCGACCTCCGACAGGTGGGCCCAGGCCCGGCCGGCGAGCTCGCGGGTCAGGCGCTCGACGTAGGCCGAGCCGCCCCACGGGTCCACGGTCCGCGTCGTGCCGGACTCCTGCTGCAGCAGCAGCTGGGTGTTGCGGGCGATCCGCGCCGAGACGTCCGTCGGCAGCGCGAGGGCCTCGTCGAGGGCGTTGGTGTGCAGCGACTGTGTGTGGCCCTGGGTCGCGGCCATCGCCTCGACGCAGGTCCGGACGACGTTGTTGTAGACGTCCTGGGCGGTCAGCGACCACCCCGAGGTCTGCGAGTGCGTCCGCAACGACAGCGACTTGGGGTTCTGCGCGCCGAAGCCGCGCACGAGCTTGGCCCACAGCAGGCGCGCGGCCCGGAGCTTGGCGATCTCCATGAAGTAGTTCATGCCGATGCCCCAGAAGAAGGACAGCCGCGGCGCGAACGTGTCGATGTCGAGACCCGCGTTCCGGCCCGCCCGCAGGTACTCCACCCCGTCGGCCAGCGTGTAGGCCAGCTCCAGGTCGGCCGAGGCCCCGGCCTCCTGGATGTGGTACCCGGAGATGGAGATCGAGTTGAACTTCGGCATCGTCGACGAGGTGTAGCTGAAGATGTCCGAGATGATCTGCATCGAGGGCTGGGGCGGATAGATGTAGGTGTTGCGGACCATGAACTCCTTGAGGATGTCGTTCTGGATGGTCCCGGCGAGCTTCTCGGGCTCCACGCCCTGCTCCTGCGCCGCGGCCACGTAGAGCGCCATCACGGGGAGCACGGCCCCGTTCATGGTCATCGACACCGACATCCGGTCCAGCGGGATGCCGTCGAAGAGCTGGCGCATGTCGAGGATCGAGTCGATCGACACCCCCGCCATGCCGACGTCACCGGCGACGCGCGGGTTGTCCGAGTCGTAGCCGCGGTGGGTGGGCAGGTCGAAGGCGACCGAGAGGCCCTTCTGGCCGGCGGCGAGGTTGCGCCGGTAGAAGGCGTTCGACTCCTTCGCCGTCGAGAACCCGGCGTACTGACGCACCGTCCAGGGCTGGGTGCGGTACATCGTCGGGTACGGGCCGCGCAGGAACGGCGGCAGGCCCGGGAGGGTCTCGAGGAAGTCCAGGTCCTCGGTGTCGGCCGCGGTGTAGAGCGGCTTGACGCCGATCCCCTCCGGCGTCTCCCAGAGCAGGTCCTCGGGGCCCTTGCCCGTGGCGGCCTCGAGCGCCTCGCCCCAGGCGGCGGCGCCATCGCCCCCTTGCGCCTCGGGGGTGCCGAGCTCGACGTCGGCGAACGATCCGATGCCCATCAGGAGGCCTCCCCGGTCAGCACGTCCAGCAGGTCGGTGAGCAGTGCGGCGGCGTCGCACCCGGTGTAGAGGTACCCGGTCAGCGCCGTGCCATCGTCCGGCCCGAGGTCGGCCGTCCTCGGCGATCCGGCGAGCAGGACCCGGGTGGCGCCCGCCTCGGCGAGCGCGGTGGCGAGGGGCGCGGCGTGCTCGGCGTAGACCTTGTCGCTCGACGCGACCACGGCCACCGTCGTCCCGGACTCCCGGAACGCCGCGACGATGTCGTCGATCTCCGTCCCGCCCGGGCCGTCGACGACGTCGATCCCGCCGGCGTGCAGCAGGTTCGTGGCGAACGAGGCTCGCGCGGTGTGCTGCGCGAGCGCGCCGACGGTCGCGAGGAACGCCTGCGGACGCCGCTGCCGGGCGTCGGCGCGGTCCCGCAGCTCCTCGAAGACCTGCGCGTAGCGGCGGCGCGGGAGGCCACCGGCGTCGTCGTCGGGGGCCGGGGACGGTGTCCGGCTCGGCAGGGTCTCGTGCAGGTTCGGGTACTCGCTGACCCCGGTGATGGGGTCCCGGCGGTGCGCGATGCGGTCCGCGCGCGCCGTCCAGGTCTCCTCGAGCGCCGCCGCCAACGACCGGTCGTCGAGGGCGGCCTCGATCCCGCCGGCCTTCTCGATCGTCGTGAACACCTCCCACGCGGCGTGGGCGAGCGCGTCGGAGAGCGACTCGACGTACCAGGACCCACCCGCCGGGTCGATCACGTGGGCCAGGTGCGACTCCTCGAGCAGCAGCGCCTGGGTGTTGCGGGCGATGCGCCGGGCGAAGTCGTCGGGCAGGCCGAGCGCGGTGTCGAACGGCAGCACGGTGACGGCGTCGGCCCCACCGAGTCCGGCGCCGACCGCGGCGACCGTGGTGCGCAGGATGTTCACCCAGGGATCGCGCGAGGTCATCATCGCCGGCGAGGTGACCGCGTGCTGGCGCATCGCGCGGGCGGCGGCCGAGGCTCCGGCGACCGAACCGATGCGGTCCCAGCAGCGGCGGGCGGCGCGGAGCTTCGCGAGCGTCGAGAACTGGTCGGCGGTGGCGGCGAGACGGAACTCCACCCGCGCGAAGGCGTCGTCGACGGAGAGGCCTGCGTCGTTCAGGACCCGGACCGCGTGCAGACCGGCGGCCAGCGCGGCGCCGAGCTCCTGCCCGTCGGACCCGCCCGCCTCGTGGTACGGCAGACCGTCGGCCACCACCGTGGTGAGGTTGGGGTGACGATCGGCCGCGGTGCGCGAGTGCTCGACCATCGACTCGGTGAAGCCCTCGGCCGGCGCGGCGCCGCCGTGGGTGCGCGCGAACAGCGGGTCGTAGCCCAGCGACCCGCCCAGCGACGTCGTCACGCCGTGCTCGGAGGCCAGCCGCAGCAGCGTCGCGGCCGCCTCGGGGGTGTCGCGCCCGGCTTCCAGCGCGACCGGGGCGAGGTCGAGGAAGACGCCGTCGAGCAGCGTCGGCAGGGTGTCGACCGCCGGGCCGCCCGCGTCGCCGAGGACCAGCCAGAGCGACGACACGCCGTTCTCGAGGTCGGCCATGACGACGTCGTGGGCGTCCTTCGGGGCGACGTCGGCGCCGAAGGCGTGGCGCTGGCGGCGGTACCAGCCCTCGGCGACGTGCCCCTCGGGCCGGGACGCGCGCGTGAACGGCGGCAGGCCCGGGGCTCCCGCGGGGACGCCGGGGGCGTCCTCGGCGGTGTAGAGCGCCGCGATGTCGAAGCCGTCGTCCGTGGCGGTGGCGATCGCGGCCTCGGCGCCGTCGGCCCCGACCTCCCGGCCCGACTTCGCGAGGGCCTCCGCCACCAGCTCGCGCCACTGTGCTCGCGCGGGCGTGTCGAACTCGCTCGCGAGCGTCAGTTCCTCGGGCGCCTCCGGGGACCCCGACGTCGATGGTCCGGCTGTCATGCGCCGGATCGTAGAGCGGTCAGCTCCGACCGGTTCGCCCCCGATGGCGCACGCCACCGGAGCCGGCGATCCCGAATCGGTTCAGTGGAGCTCATCGTTCCCCGGTCGACGCCGCTGCCGGGCGGGACTCGGTGATCACGAGCACGCGAGACACGCCAGGTCGCCCCCGCGCATGCCTGACGTGCCCCTCGCGCCGAGCGTGCGAGCCCGGACGGCCGCCGCGAGCCCGTCGAGCACGGTCACCCGCGACGACGGGCCCGCACGGCCGCGGCGAGGTCGTCGAGGAGGGTCACGGTGGTGTCCCAGCCGATGCACGCGTCGGTGACGCTGCACCCGCGGACCATCTCGGGGCCGATGTCCTGCCGTCCCTCGACGAGGAAGCTCTCGATCATCACCCCGGCCACCGGCCCGCCGGCCGCGACCTGGCCGGCGAGGTCGGCGACGACGGCCGGCTGGCGGCGGTGGTCCTTGCCGGAGTTGCCGTGGCTGGCGTCCACCACGACCCGGCCCTCGCGCCCCGCGCCGCGCAGGCGGGCCACCGCGTCCGCGACGGAGGGGGCGTCGAAGTTCGGCCCGGGCGATCCGCCCCGCAGGATGAGGTGCGCGTCGGGGTTCCCGGTGGTGGTGATCAGCCCGGCCAGGCCCTCCGGGGTGACACCCATGAACGCGTGGGCGGCCGCGGCGGCGCCGATCGCGTCGATCGCGACCCCGATGTCGCCGTCGGTCCCGTTCTTCACCCCGACCGGCATCGACAGGCCGCTCGCGAGCTGACGGTGGACCTGGCTGGCGGCCGTCCGCGCGCCGATCGAGCCCCACGCGACCAGGTCCGCGAGGTACTGCGGTGTGATCGGGTCGAGGAACTCGCAGCCCAGGGGCAGCCCGAGCCCGGCGAGGTCGAGCATCAGCGCGCGGGCGGTCCGCAGGCCGCGGGCGACGTCGAAGGTCCCGTCCAGCCCCGGGTCGTTGATCAGACCCTTCCAGCCCACCGTGGAGCGCGGCTTCTCGAAGTAGGTGCGCATCACGACGTGCAGGTCGTCGGCGTGCGCGGCGGCCCGTTCGGCGAGGCGGGCGCCGTACTCGCGCGCGGCGTCGTCGTCGTGGATCGAGCAGGGCCCGACGACGACGAGCAGGCGGTCGTCGGAGCCGTGGAGCACATCGACGGCCGCGGCGCGCCCGCGGCGCACGGCGGCGGCCGGACCGGGGAGCACCGGGAGGTCGTGGCGCAGCAGCGCGGGCGAGGGCAGCGGGGTGATGGCGGCGGTACGCGCGCCGTCGAGGGGTCCGTCGTCGGGAACGTCGTCGGCGGGCCGATCGAGGGTCGGGGCGGTCATGGGAGTGGTCCTCCGGTGTCTGGGCCGTATCGGCCTGGAGAACCCGGGACCCGCCCGCCGCGATCCCGCCGAGCCGGTTCCGGGTCCGGCTCGCGGGATGGGGTGGTCAGCGCAGCGGTCTACCCGCCGACCCCTCCCGGGCCGGGCACGTAAACCGGTACCAGCGCTGCACGTCGGTCACCGTACAGGCACATCGGGTTCCCGGGTGCTCACGTTCCCGTGGTGCGCCGGATGGCCGCGCGCGACCGGCCGGACACCGTGGTCGCGCATCGTCGGTACCCGGCACACTCGGCGTGACGTTCGACAACGCCTGCTGTAGGTGGCACCGACCTCCGGAGAGACTGCACATCGTGACTCGTGCCGACACGCACCCTCGCCCCCTCGCCCCACACGTCATGACCTACCTGGTCGTGCTCGTGCCGTTCGCAGCCCTGATCGCCGCCGTACCCCTGGCCTGGGGGTGGGGTCTCTCCTGGCTCGACGCCGGGCTCGCCGTGGGTCTCTACGTCGTGTCGATGCTCGGGATCACCGTCGGGTTCCACCGCTACTTCACCCACGGCGCCTTCCGCTGCGGGCGGGCGCTGCGGATCAGCCTCGCGGTGGCGGGGAGCCTCGCGGTGCAGGGGCCGGTCACCCACTGGGTCGCCGACCACCGGCGCCACCACGCCTTCGCGGACAAGGACGGCGACCCGCACTCGCCGTGGCGCTACGGCACCTCGCCCGCGGCGCTGGCCCGCGGCTTCTGGCACGCCCACCTCGGCTGGATCCTCGAGCGCACCCTCTCCGACCAGCGCCGTTACTGCCCCGACCTGCTCGCGGACCCCGACGTCATGCGCGTGAGCCGGTGGTTCGGCTGGGTCACGTTCGCCTCCTTCGTGGTTCCCGCCCTGATCGGCGGTCTCGTGACCGGCACGTTCTGGGGAGCCGTCACGGCCTTCTTCTGGGCCGGCCTGGTCCGCATCGCCCTCTCGCACCACGTGGCGTGGTCGACGAACTCGATCTGCCACATGGTCGGGGAGCGGCCGTGGCGGGTGCGCGACCGTTCGACCAACGTCTGGCCGCTCGCACTGCTCTCCATGGGCGAGTCCTGGCACAACCTCCATCACGCCGACCCGACCTCCGCACGCCACGGTGTGGGCCGCTTCGAGATCGACCTGTCCGCGGAGACGATCGCGCTGTTCGAGAAGCTCGGGTGGGCCTGGAAGGTGCGGTGGCCGCGCCCGGAGCGCCTCGAGAACCTACGAGCGACGTAGCCGCGCCTTCTGCACCTTGCCCATGGCGTTGCGGGGCAGTTCGTCGACGACGACCACCTCACGCGGGCGCTTGTGCTTGGAGAGCCGCTCCCCGACGAAGTCGATGACCTCCTGGGCGTCGACCGGGCCGCCGGAGCAGACGACGTGGGCGACGATCCGCTGGCCGAGGTCGTCGTCGGGCTCACCGACCACCGCGGCCTCGGTGATGCCCGCGAAGGCGAGCAGCGCGGTCTCCACCTCGCCCGCGCCGATGCGGTAGCCGCCCGACTTGATGAGGTCGACCGAGCGGCGCCCGACGATGCGGTGGTAGCCCTCGGAGTCCACGACGGCCGCGTCGCCGGTCCGGAACCAGCCGTCCTCGGTCCACGTCTCGGCGGTCGCCTCGGGCCGGTTGAGGTAGCCGTCGAACAGGGACGCGCCGCGGACCTGCAGCTCGCCGATCGACTCGCCGTCGGCGGGGACCTCCTCATCGGTCGTGACCGACTCGCCCTGGTCGTTCTCGGTCACCGCGCGCAGCCGGGCCTCGACGCCCGCCACCGGCACCCCGACCCAGCCCGGCCTGCGCTCGCCGTCGGCGCGCACGGCCAGGGTGATCATGGTCTCGCTCATCCCGTAGCGCTCCACGGGCGCCTGGCCGGCGAGCTCGCGGACCCGCTCGAACACCGGCACCGGGAGCGGGGCCGACCCGCTGACCAGCAGCCGGGCGTCGGTCAGCGCGGCGGCCGAGGCCGGGTCGTCAGCGATGCGCGACCACACCGTCGGCACCCCGAACACCAGCGAGCCGCCGTGATCACGCACCGCCCGGGCGTAGTTCTCCGGGGTGGGCTTCACGGTGTGCACCAGCCGCGAGCCGGTGCGCAGCGCGCCGAACACCCCGAGCACCAGGCCGTGGACGTGGAACAGCGGCAGACCGTGGACCAGGGTGTCGGCCGCGGTCCACTCCCAGGCGTCGGCGAGCCCGTCGAGGCCCGCGGCCATCGCCTCGGCCGAGAGCAGCACGCCCTTGGGCGAGCCGGTGGTGCCCGAGGTGTAGAGGATCAGCGCGGCGCCGTCGCTCGTGGCCTCGCGGACCTCGTGCCCGGCGCGCCGCGAGAGGTCCACCCGCCTGCAGGGCAACGTGACGTCGCGGGGCTTGTCCCCGAACCAGGTGGTGGCGCCCGAGTCACCGAGCAGGTGGCCGCGCTCGGCCGGCCCGCTGTCCGGCGGGACGGGCACCACCGGCGCCCCGGCCAGCAGCGCCCCGACGACCGCCACGACGGTCTCGGCGGACGCGGTGGCCGCGACCGCGACCGGGGAGGACGGCTCCGTGCGCTCGGCGATCTCGTCGGCGACCACCGACGCGGCTCCGAGCAGCTCGGGGCCGGAGAAGGCGGTGTCGCCGATCCGGACGGCGTCCGGGTCGTCGAGGCCGCCCTCGAGCAGCGCGCGCAACAAGGGCACCGTCGCACCTCCGGGGGACGCGGGGCACGGCGTCGGCCGAGGGAGCACGACACCGGGGAGCGGTCCCGCCCATTCTCGCCCCGCACGGTGCCGGAGCGCGCACCCGGATTCCCGTCACGGGACGTGGGAGGATCCGCCGGTGAGTCAGGGCTCCCGCGCGGCGGCGCGGCCACGACCTCGACCGTCACTGCTCTACGCGGTCAAGCAGGTCGAGCTGATCGTGCGCGCGCACCTCGACGACCTGCTCCGCGAGTCGGGCGTCACCGCGCTCCAGTACACCGCGCTGACCGTGCTGGCCCGCCGCAACGGGCTCACGTCGGCCGAGCTCGCCCGCAACTCGTTCGTCACCCCGCAGGCGATGGCCGACCTGGTGACCGCCCTCGAGCGCAACGGGTTCATCGAGCGCCACCGCAACCCCGACAATCGCCGCCAGCTGCTCATCAGCCTCACGGCCGCCGGGACCACGCTGCTCGACCGGTTCGCCGTGCCCGTCGCGGGGCTCGAGGGCCGCATGCTCGACGGGTTCGACGAGGCCGAGCGCGAGCGGTTCCGCGACTACCTCGACCGCGCCCGCTCGGCGCTCGAGGGTGCCTCCGGCCCGTGAGCGCTCGGGGTCAGCCGCGCTCGGGGTCAGCCGCCGAGACCGGGCCCTGGCCCGCCGAGTGGACCCGGGTGGCTGCCGGGAGAGCCGTGCGGGTCCGCTCGGCGAGGTCAGACCGGCTCCGGCACCGACCCGACGTCGGGCGCCCGCGCCGCGGTGCGGGTGCGCCGGGCGTCGGCGAGCACCGCGAGGGTCACGCCCCCGAGGATCGCCACCTCGCCCGCCAGCGCGGTCGGCCCGGGCAGGCCGCCCTCGGCGATCGCGGCGAACACGAAGCCCCACGCGGTCTCCAGCGCCATCAGCTGGCTGACCAGCACCGGCGAGAGGTGGCCTGCGGCCGCGTGCCAGAGCCGGACCGCGAGCCACGAGGACACCAGGCCGAGGAAGAGCACCACGGCCAGGGTGCGCAGCGGCTGGGCCGGGACGCCCCCGATCAGGACCAGGGCGACGGCCGCGGGAAGCGCGAGGGCGCCCGCGGCGAGGCCCTGCGCGGCGGCGAGCACCGGGGCGAGGTCGGGGCGCTCGTGCAGCAGCTTGTGGGAGTCCAGGCCGTACCAGGACCACGACGCCAGCGCGAGGACCGCGAGCCCGAGCCCGACCAGCGCGCCCGGTGACCAGTCCTGCCCCGGCCCGACATGCAGGAGCACCTGGCCGACGGCGACGAGCGCGAGCGCCGGGACGAGCCCCACGATCCGTCCCCTCCCCCGGGCCGAGATCAGCGCCATGACGACGGGCACGAGGCCGATGGTCGCGACGGCGACGGTCGGGCCGGCCAGGCGCACCGACACCGCGACGAGGGCGTAGTAGAGGACCGAGCCGGTCAGCGCATGCGCGAGGATCCGACCCCACGGGACGTCCGCGCGCAGGACCCGTCGCACCTGGGGCAACGACACCGCCCCGAACGCCACGAACCGTCCTGTCGCCAGCAGCAGCGCGGGCGCGAGCGGCGCCAGTCCGGGCGCCACGAACACTGCTCCCCACGCCGCGCCGGCGACCACCATCGCCAGCAGAGCCACCTTCCTCGTCATGACTCCAGCGTGCTCCGGGAGGGGTGGGCGATGCCGGGCGATCTCCGTGGTTCAGAGGCCGCTGGGTGCATGATTCACCCGTGACGACGTCGAACTGGGAACGATCTGCCCAGCTGGACGGGATCGACCGCCTGATCCTCGCTCACCTCGTCGACCACGGGCGCTCCAGCCTGGCCGACCTCGCCGAGGCCGTGTCCATCTCGGCGTCGTCGGCGCAACGACGGCTGCGGCGCCTGGAGGCCGACGGCGTCATCCGCGGGTACCGGGCGGTCCTCGATCCCGCGGCGATCGACCGGGCGCTGGTGGTGCACCTGTCGGTGGTGCTGGTCGATCACACCGCCGAGACGGTCGGGCGCTTCGAGCGCTGGATCGTCGACCTCGACGGCCTGGTCAGCTGCCACCACGTCACCGGCGACGTCGACTACCTGCTGCGGGTCGACGTCGCCGACGTGCACGCGCTCGACGTGCTGCTGCGACGCACGCTCGCGCAGATCCCGGGCGTCGCGCGGTTCACGACGATGGTCGCGACGTCGGCCCTGGTCGACCGCTTCGTCGGTGCCCCCGGCTCGTGAGCAGAAAATGTCGCGATAGCCGCACATAGTGCTCACGAGGGCGGAGCCCACCTACAGCGGCAGCCCGCGGTAGTTCTCCGCGATCGCGGTGCGGTAGGCCTGCGAGGAGGCGACCTGGCGCAGGTGTGAGCGCGCGAGCCGGTCGTCGAACGGGTCGCCGTCCGGGACCCGGTGCAGCATCGTGGTCATGGTCCAGCTGAAGTGCTCGGCCCGCCAGACCCGGGCCAGTGCGGTGTCGGAGTAGGCGTCGAGCAGCTCCTGGGACCCGGTCCCCCGCCACGACGCGAGCGCCTCGGCGAGGACCTGCACGTCGGCGACGGCGAGGTTGAGCCCCTTCGCCCCGGTCGGGGGCACGATGTGCGCGGCGTCGCCGGCGAGGAAGACCCGCCCGGAGCGCATCGGCTCGGCGACGTAGGAGCGCATCGGAGTCACCGAGACATCGGTGATCGGGCCGCGGCTCAGGGTGAACGACCCGTCGGCGAGCGCGGTCCGCGCCTCCAGCTCGTCCCAGATCGCCTCGTGCGACCACGACGACGGGTCGGTGTCGTTCGGGACCTGCAGGTAGGCGCGGGTGACCGACGGCGAGCGCATGGAGAGCAGCGCGAACCCGCGGTCGTGGCGGGCGTAGACGAGCTCCTCCGAGGACGGTGGGGCGTCGGCGAGGATCCCCAGCCAGGAGTACGGATAGACCCGCTCGAAGGTCCGGACCGACTCGCCGGGGATCGCCCGCCGGGTGACCCCGTGGAACCCGTCGCAGCCGACGACGACGTCGGCGTGCAGCTCGTGCTCGACCCCGTCGTGGGTGTAGCGGACGACGGCCTGACCGTCGTCGCCGAGCGGCCCGTCGACCTTCTCGACCGCGCTCACCTCGGCGGAGAACAGCAGCGGTCCGCCCTGCTCGAGGCGCAGCGCGATGAGGTCGCGGACCACCTCGGTCTGGGCCCAGATCATCACACCGCGCCCGGTGAGCGCGGCCATGTCGACGCGGATCTCCTCGCCGTGGGCGTGGAACGCGAAACCGTCATGGGGCATCCCCTGCGTGTCCATCCGGGCGTCGGCCCCGATCTCGCGCAGCACGTCGACGGTGCCGTGCTCGAGGATCCCGGCCCGCTGGCGGGACTCGACCCGCTCCCGCGGCCGGGACTCCAGCACGACCGAGTCGATGCCCTGCCGCACGAGCAGGTGTGAGAGCAGCAGACCCGCGGGCCCGCTGCCGACGATCGCGACGGTGGTGCGGTCGGGGACGCTCACGCCGGACCGCCAGTATCGATGGTCGAGCTCCGCTGCGCTCCGTCTCCGGTATCGATGGTCGAGCTCCGCTGCGCTCCGCCGCTGACGAGGTCCAGGAACACCGTCTCGCCCGGACCCTGCATCCGGATGTCGAAGCGGTATCCGGGCCCGCCGAACCAGCCGTCCGGGACCGCCATCAGCGTCGTCGCCCGCGCTTCCGGCAGCGACGCCAGCAGCGGGTCCGCGGCGTTGGCCTCGGTGTGATTGGGGAAGTAGACCCGGGTGAACAGGTGGTGCAGCAGCCCGCGGGCGAACACCGTCACCGCGAGGTGCGGCGCCTCCGCGGAGCCGGCGACGGGGGCCGGGCGCAACGTCCGGACCGCGTAGTCACCCGCGCGGTCGGTGGGCACCCGCGCGAACCCGGTGAACGTGCGTCCGTCGCGGGCCATCGACCCACCGCGGATGGGCAGGCGCCCGTCGGGACCGGCCTGCCAGAACTCCAGCAGAGCGTCCGGGACGGGCGCACCGCGACCGTCCCGGACCGTGCCGTGCAGCGAGATCGCACCCGCGGTGCCGGGCGGGACGACGTCGCCGCCGCCGTCGAAGGGCAGCCCGAAGGCGAAGAACGGCCCGACGGTCTGCGAGGGGGTCGGAGGGAACACGGCGTCCAGGTCGGCCATCTCAGACCTCGTCCGGGTCGGGGGGCGTGGCGCCGGGGCCGTCGAGGACGATGTCCCACTGGTAGCCCAGGGCCCATTCGGCGACGGTGGTGTCGTGGTCGTAGCGGGCGATCAGCCGCTGCTGGGCCTTCTCGTCGGTGACCGACGAGAAGATCGGGTCCAACGCGAACAGCTGGTCCCCGGGGAAGTACATCTGCGTGACGAGGCGCTGGGTGAACGCCGTCCCGAACAGCGAGAAGTGGATGTGCGCGGGGCGCCAGGCGTTGTGGTGGTTGCGCCAGGGGTACGCGCCCGGCTTGATCGTCACGAAGCGGTAGCGGCCCTCGTCGTCGGTCAGGCAGCGCCCGCCTCCGACGAAGTGCGGGTCCAGCGGCGCGGGGTGCAGGTCGCCGTGGTGGCGGTAGCGCCCCGAGGCGTTGGCCTGCCAGACCTCGACCAGTTGGTGGCGCACCGGCCGGCCCGCGGAGTCCAGGACGCGGCCGGTGACGACGATGCGCTCGCCGAGGGGCTCGCCGGTGGAGTGCTGGGTGAGGTCGGCGTCGATCGGCGCGACGTCGGCGACCCCGAACACGGGCGCGGTCCGCTCCACCAGGCTCGGCGAGGCCACGACCAGCGGCTGCGACGGCGCGCGCATGGCGGTCGAGCGGTAGGGCGCGTACGCGCGGTCGGGATGGCCGCCGGGTTGCGGCGGGGCGGTCGCGGCCTCGCGGATCGCGGCCGTGACGCCGTCCTGCTCGGTGGGCTCGCGCACGGGATCTCCCGTGGGGCCGGCGGGTGAGGGGCTCACGCGGCCCAGGGTGGCGGGGATCCCGGAGGTACGAGAGGCTGACTTCCGTTCACCGGAAGCAAAGGAGCGCCGGCGTGCCGTCGCCGACCGATGCCGAGCCGGGCCGCGAGCCCCGTGCCGGACGATCCGGCCCCCGCAGACGCGCCCGGCGGGGGCTCCCCGAGGCCAGTGGCCTGAGCTCCTCGGAGGGACGACGGGCGCCGAGCGTGACCGGCCGGGTGTTCTCGATCCTCGAGGCCTTCGACGGGGACCACCGCGCCCTCACCCTCACCGAGATCGCCCGGGCCGCCGAGCTGCCGGTGTCCACCGCGCACCGCCTCGTCGGCGAGCTGGCGGCCTGGGGGGCGCTCGAGCGCGGGGCCGACGGCGCCTACCGGGTCGGGCTGCGACTCTGGGAGGTCGGCTCGCTGGCGCCACGCAGCGTCGGGCTCCGCGAGCGGGCGATGCCGTTCCTGGAAGACCTCTACGAGGCCGTGCGGCAGAACGTGCAGCTCGCGGTGCGCGACGGCCACGAGATCGTCTACGTCGAGCGCCTCGCGCACCCGGAGGCGGTGCGGGTGTTCTCCCGGGTCGGCGGGCGCTGGCCGCTGCACCCCACCGCCGTCGGGCAGGTGCTGCTCGCGCACGCCCCCGCGGCGGTGCAGGAGGCCGTGCTCGCCGAGCGGCTGCCGTCGTTCACCCCGCGCACGGTGACCGACCCGGTGGTGCTGCGCCGGATGCTCGCGGCGGTCCGGCGCGACGGGGTGGCGGTGTGCGACGGCATGATCGACCTCGCCGCGCTGTCGGTCGCCGCGCCGGTGCGCGGGGAGGACGACGCGGTGATCGCCGCGCTGTCGGTGGTGGTGCCCTCACCGAGCGACGGCGGGGGCGGGATCGAGCCGCGCACCCTGGTGCCCGCGGTGCGCGCCGCCGCCCGCGGCATCTCCCGCGCCCTCGGCGCGCCGACCGCCGCGCGGACCGACGCGGTCGTCCGCCGGGGAGGCCCGCGGCGCTGACCCGACCAGCGGTGGCACGTCGCTGACATCTGACGTCAGGACGGCGCCACGCTGACGGCAGGCGGGAGCACGCCGGGTCGGGCTCGCATCCTGTGGCCGTTCGCGATCGTTCGTGGATCCGTGCGAGGGATCACGGGACGACGCGGCGCCGGGACGTCCGGGCGGGGACGGGCGCTGCGCGCCGCGGCCGTCGCGCTGGCGACGGCGGGAGCACTGCTGGTCGGTGGCGCCACCGCGTCCGCCTCGGTGCCGGCCTGGGGTGACGGGTCCGGCGGGTCCGACGGTCCCGCGTTCGACGTGCCCCAGAGCTCGCTCGACGCGGCCCTGACCTGCAGCGCGGGCACGACCGACTCCTCCCGACCGGTCGCGCTGTTCATCCCGGGCACCACGCTCACCCCGCAGGAGAACCTCTCCTGGAACTACTTCCGCGCCTTCGCCGCCGCGGGGCGGCCGTACTGCTCGGTCGAGCTGCCGAACCACGCGATGAGCGACATCCAGGTCTCGGCCGAGTACGTCGTCAACGCGATCCGGAAGGTCGAGGCGCGCAGCGGCCAGAAGGTCTCGATCGTCGGGTTCTCCCAGGGCGGCATGATCGGCCGCTGGGCGATGAAGTACTGGCCCGACACCCGGGCGGACGTCGGCAAGCTCGTCGGCATCGACCCGTCCAACCACGGGACCCTCGACTCCTACCCGGTGTGCGCGGCCGCGGGCTGCGCGCCCGCCTTCGCCCAGCAGCAGACGTACTCGCACTTCACGACGGCGCTGAACTCCGGTCCCGAGACCTTCGCCGGCATCGACTACACGACGATGTTCACCCCGACCGACGAGGTCGTCGTCCCGAACCTCGGCCCCGCCCCCAGCTCCGCGCTGACCACCGGGGCCGGGCGCCGCGCGAACATCTCGACCTTCGACGTCTGCCCCGGCCACCTCGCCGACCACCTCTCCATGGGGTCGTTCGACGCGCTCGCCTACGCGCTGGTGATCGACGCGCTCGACCACGACGGCCCGGGGTCCGCCACCCGGATCGACCGGTCGGTGTGCGTGCAGCCGATGCAGCCCGGCGTCGACCCGGTGACCTTCCCGGCGCGTCTCGCCGCTTATACCGCGGGGGTCGGCTTCCAGGTCGCGACCTATCCGCACGTGCTCGCCGAGCCTCCGCTGAAGCCGTACGCGCGCGGTGACGACCACGTGTCAGCAGTAAGGGGAGCACGCCGGTAGGGGCATCGCTGACGTCTGACGTCAGCAGCTCCACATCCTCGGAGCCCGGCCGTGTCGGCTCACTCCAGGTCGGCGCGCTCCGCCTCGGCCTGATCGAGAGCTCGGCGGGCGTCGTCCGCGGCGGTATCCGCCTCGTCCCGGGCCCGGCGGGCGGCGTCCCGCTGCTCCCGGGCCTGCTCCTCGTCCGCCTCGGCGCGCTCCAGCCGCTCCCGCAGGGCGGTGACGGCGTCGTCGGCCTCGGTGTGGTCGGACTCGGCCTGCTCGGCGCGGGTCCGCGCGCGCTCGGCCGTGCGGTCGGCGTCGTCGCGCTCCTCGCGCGCCCGCTCCACGGCACGGTCGGCCGCCTCACGGGCCCGCCGCCGCTCCTCGTCGGCCTCCTCGGCCGCCCTGGACCCCGCGGCGCCCGAGCCGGCCTCGTCGTCGGGAGCATCCCCGTCGACCGGCACGAGCTGCGGTCCCCGAGGAGGCGGCGGGCGCCGGGTCGTCGTTCCCGACGTGCGCGGCGGGGGCCGCCGCCCCGACCTCGACGGTTCCACCCCGCCGGAGAACCCGACGCCGGGCTCCAGTGCCGTCGTCAGGCGCCCCGCCGCGAACGCGCGCGCGGCCCCGTCGTCGGCGAGCGCGGCGGCGATCGTGTTCTCGAGGTCGCGCGCGACCGAGTCGCCGACCCCGACCCCCTCCGCGCGGGCCAGCCGCCGCGCCCGCGCGACGAGTGCGCCGACGAGCTCACGCCGCTGCCGGGTGAGTGTCCGCAGCGCGTCCCCGGACAGCGTCTCCTGGGCGGTGCGCAACGAGGCACCGAGCTCCTCGAGTGCCGCCACCTCGTCGGGCGCCTCGCGCGCCAGCACGTTGGCCAGCCACGCCCCGAGCGAGGGCTTGCGCAGGGCGCCGACGGCGTTCGCGGCCTCCCGGTCCTTGGCCGCGCGGGCCGCTCTGACCAGCTCGGTGCGGCGCGGGACGAACTGGTCGGGGTGCAGGCCGTACAGCTCGTCGGCGGCGTCCTCGACGTCGACGACGTCGGGTGCCTGCGCTGCGTCCCCGTCCTCGTCCTGCGCCACGGGCGGCATCCTGCCGTGACGGACCGCCCGACGGCGAGCGCCGCGCCAGGCCTCCCCACGAGGGGCACATCGCGCGGGCGAACGGCCCTCGCCGCCTGCCCGACGTGCCCCTGAACGACGCGGCGGCGCCGACGAGGCCGAGCCGAGGTCGACGACGGGCGGGCGACGGTCCCCGATCACCGCCACCCGACCGTCGTGCGCGACGAACTCCGGGCTAGGCGTGCAGCTCCGGCGGCTCCGCTGCGGCGTCCTCCGCCTCGACCTCCACCTGCCGGGCGACGGCATCGCGCGGCATCACCATGCGCACCGCCAGGAAGTGGATGACCAGCGACCAGGCCGCGACCAGGATCAGGTCGACCCACTCCGGGATGATCTCGGCCCCGTCGTACTGCCCGAGCGCCGAGATGACCCCGATCCCGGCCAGCCACGGGAGGATCCAGGCGAGGGACCGCAGCTGCAGATCCTGGGCGCCCGGCGGGACTCCCTTCCGCGACGTCTGCACCAACCGGTACACCGCGAAGAGCACGAAGCCGATGAGGATCGCGATGTAGAGCTTCCAGAGGGTCGTCCACCCCGACCAGTAGATGATCTCGTTGGCGGCGATGAACGAGAGCGGGGCGATCACGCCCGCCGCGGGCATCCGGTACGGCCGGGGCCGGTCCGGGTCGGCCTTGCGGAGCGCGGCGAGCGTCAGCGGGGCGAACCCGTACATGATCACCGTCGCCGACGTGACGAGCGAGACCAGTGACTGCCAGCTCGGGAACGGCAGGAACGCGATGATCCCCACGACGAAGGCGACGACCGTCGAGATCCACGGGATGCCGCGCTTCGAGATCTTCGAGAGCCCCTTGGGCGCGAACCCGGACTGGCCGAGCGCGTAGGACAGGCGCGCCGAGGTCGCGACGTAGACCAGGCCCGTGCCGGCAGGCGAGATGAACGCGTCGACGTAGAGCAGGATCGACAGCCAGGTCAGGCCGAGCGCCCCGGCGATCGTCACGTAGGGCCCGAAGTCACCCTCGCCGATGGGGTTGGCCCAGCCGCCCGTGAGGTTGGCGGGGTCGAGGGCGCCGACGAACGCGATCTCGAGAGCCAGGTAGATCACGACGCCGACCGCGACCGCGCCGATGAGGGCCCGCGGCAGGTCGCGCTGCGGGTTGCGCGCCTCGCCGCCCATCTGGGCGGCCTGCTCGAAGCCCTGCAGGGCGAACACCACGCCGAGGGGCAGCGCCGCGAACACCCCGTGGGCGCCGTACGGGGCGAACCCGCCGCCCGCGGTGAAGTTCGACCCGTGGAACGCCACGAAGATCAGCACGATCACGGTGAGGACCGGGATCGCGATCTTCCACAGCACCGTGATCCGGTTGGTCTCGGCGAGCCACGCGACCCCGAGCAGGTTGACGCCGGTGAACAGGATCATCAGCAGGGACGCGAAGACGAATCCGATGCCGGTCAGGTTGCCGCCGTCGTCGACCAGGCCGTGGAAGATGTGGTCGAGGTAGGACAGCGCCGCCTCGACCTCGATCGGCGCGATCGCGACGGCCTGGATCCAGCCGACCCATCCCGCCGCGAACCCGGCGATCGACCCGAAGGCCAGCCGCGGATAGCGGGCCGTCCCGCCGGCCACCGGGTAGGTGGAGCCCAGTTCGGCGTGCACCAGCGCCAGCAGGATGACGATGACGCCCGCGAGCAGCCAGGACAGGATCGATGCGCCACCGGCCGACTTCGCCGCGGTGAGCGCACCCAGCAGCCAGCCCGAGCCGATGATCGAGCCGAGCGAGATGAACATCAACGACGTCAGGCCGACGCTGCGGCGCAGCCCGCCCGTCGCCCCGTTCGCAGCCGCCGCAGACTTCGACACGTCCGCCACCACGCACCTCCGTTGCGGTCCGTGTGGACCGATCCGGCCATGCTGCGCGCGGTGTCGATGCGTGCCATCTGCTGATCGAGTGATCACCGGTTGCGACTCGGTAAAACCGCTCTGACCTGGGCGGACGTTTGTCTGGTTGATCCTTTATCTACCGCAGCAGCGGGTCGCGGGGCAGGCCGAGGATGCGCTCGGCCACCTGGTTGCGGGCGATCTCCGAGGTGCCGCCCGCGATCGTCAGGCACCGCGCCCAAAGGTACGAGCGCATGATCAGCTCGTTGCGGCCGGTGACGGCGGCGGCCCCCGCGAGCCGCACTGCGAGGCCCGCGAGCCGCTGGGCGTGCTCGCTGGAGAACAGCTTCGAGAGGTTGCCTTCCGGGCCGGGCTCGGTGCCGCCGACCGCCCGCGCGGCCTGGCGCAGGAGCAGGAGCCGCATCGCCAGCTCGTCGACGACCAGTGCGCCCACCTCGCGCTCGGCCACACGCGGGTCTGACGAGGCCGCGGCCAGCGGCAGCAGGTCCTTCGCGCGTATCGGCAGCACGCCCGCCCCACCGCCGCCGATCGAGACGCGCTCGTTGCCCAGCGTGGCCCGCGCGACCCGCCAGCCCTGCCCGACCTCGCC
>NZ_DASXJS010000046.1:0-3925 GCF_036497245.1 Actinomycetospora sp.
GCGAGCCCGGTCTCGGCGTCGAGGTACTGGCCGGGGAAGAGCAACGGCGTGGAGGCACCGGTCCAGGTCGTGCGACCCCACAGCGACCGGCGGGCCTGCCCGGCCACCGACCCGTCCGGGGCGAGCAGTTCGGTCGGCGCGCCCACGAGGTCGGTGACGATCGCGAAGAAGCGTTCGTCGACCTCGTCCTGCCCGGCGGCCCGCGACCGCGAGCGCTGCGAGACCGGCCGCAGACCGCTCGCGTCGTGGTCCCAGGTGGTCGACGAGACCCCGGCGTCCGAGTGCCGGACCTCCTCGACCAGCGTCGCCCCGTCCCACGTGAAGTCGACCTGCTCGACGGCTGCACCACACGGATCGAGGCGTTGCTTGGACACCCGCCGCCCGAACGCGTCGTAGACATACCGCCACCGGGATCCGTCGGGCGTCGTCACCGCGACGAGCTGGTCGAGCGCGTCCCACCCGAACTGCCAGGACTCGGGCGGCCGTGAGAGTCGCCCGCGGGTCCGGCGGACCACCCGGCCGGCGGGGTCGTACCCGTACGTCGCACGCCCCGCCCGGCGCAGCATCGTCCCGGAGAACTCGCGCCCGCCCGCGACCTCCGGATCCGCGCCCGGCCACGACGCCGCCACGGTGTTCCCACCCGCGTCGTAGGCGTAGCGCTCCGACCAGCCGCCGCCGCGGACCGCGGTCACCCGCCCGCGGGGGTCCACGTCGAACTCCCGCGCACCGATCCCGACGACGCTGCCGTCGGCCCGGTACCGGAACCGGCGCTCGAACGTGCCCCCGAGACGCTGCTCGAGCAGCCTTCCCGCATCCCAACGCTGTTCGACGACCGCGCTGCCGGCGCGACGACGGGTCTCGCGGCCGGCGACGTCGTGGTCGAACTCCATCGTGACGGCGGCGACCAACGAGCTCACCGTCGAGTCCGGCGCGAACGTCCACTCGCTGCGCTGCCCCGTGGGCGTCACCCGCTCGACGCGGCGCCCCAGCGCGTCGTACGACGAGGTCAGCTCGCGCCCGTTGGTCGCCTCCCCGACCACCCGGCCCAGTGCGTCGCGGGTGAGCACGACGTCGACGTCGGGGGTGGTAGCACGGACCAGACGGCCGACCGGATCGTGGTCGTAGGTGGTGAGGACGCCGTCCGCGCGCCGCTCGGAGACGTGGCCGAGGGGCCCGTAGGTGAACACGACCGTCTCCCCGAGCTCGTTCGTCCGGCGCCGGAGCGCTCCGGCGGGGTCGAGGTCGTAGGCGGTGCGGCGACCGTCGAAGTCGGTCTCCGCGGTGAGCCGCCCAACGGCGTCGTACTCGTAGGACCAGCGCAGGCCCTGGGGGTTCGTGACGGCGAGCAGCCGCATCTCCGAGCCCCACGCCTGCTCGTGCCGTGAGCCGTCGGGGTCGACCCGCGCGGCGAGCAGGTCGAAGTGCGTGTGCTCGAACCGGGTGACCTGCCCGACGGCGTCGGTCACCGACGTCAGGCTGCCCTCGGGGTCGTAGAGGCGGCGCTCGACGCCGCCGTCGGGAGCGGTCACCGTCGCGAGGCGACCCTCGAGGGTCCAGCTGTAGCGCGTGACGAGGCCGGTCGGGTCCGTCTCGGCGACGACCCGGCCGCACGCGTCGCGCTCCCATCGCGTCACCGCACCGATCGGGTCGACGACGGCGACCGGCAGCCCGGCGGCGTCGTGCTCCAGGCGGTGCACCCCGCCCAGGGCATCGGTGACGGCGACGAGGAACCCGTGCTCGTCGTGCTCGTACCGCGTGGTCGCGCCGAGCGGATCGGTCGTCGCGACCCTGCTACCGGCGTGGTCGTACTCGTGCGACCACGTCGCGCCGTCGGCGTCCCGCACGAGCACGGGCCGGCCGGCGGCGTCGTGGACCTCGGAGACCACCGAGCCGTCGGGACGCTCCACCCGGTCCAGGACGCCGAGGGCGTCGTGGCCGTACCGCGTCGTCCGGCCGATCTCGTCGACGACGGCGATGACGCGGCCGGCGTCGTCGTACGCGGTCCGGCGCTCGGCGCCGAGCGGATCGATCACCTGCACGACCCGACCGGCCTCGTCGTGGACGTACCGCGTCGTCGCCCCGAGCGAGTCGGTGCGGGCGACGACCGCGTGATCGTAGGAGAAGGTGCAGCTCAGAGTGCCTCCGGAGCCGACCTGGCGGACGACCCGGTCCTCGTCGTCGTACTCGTGACGGAACCACGTGCCGCGGCGATCGGCCCATCCGGTCATGCGCCCGCGGTGGTCGTACCCGAACCGGGTCGGCACCCCCGAGGAAGTGACAGCGGCGGTCAGGTTCCCGGCCTCGTAGCCGAACCGGACGAGGGCCCGGTCGGACCCGTTGGGCCCGGCGCCCACGAGGTCGTAGCCGACGATGCGGTCCTGCGCGGTGCGGACCGTGACGCGACAGCCGCCGTCGTGGCGGACCTCGTGCGGGGTGCCGTCGGCGAGCCGGTCGATGTCGTATCGGCGGCCGTGGTGGTCGACGACCGCCGTCAGCCAACGCTGCTCGCCCGCCCCGGAGAAGTGCCGTCGCCGTGCGCCGTCGAGGTCGTCGACGACGAGGTCGGCGCCCTCCCGGGTGAGTGTCCAGCGGCCGTCCTCCGCCGCGGCGCCGCCGCCCGGAGGGAACCGCAGGACGGCGGTGTCGGCCCGGGCGAGGACGACGTGTTCGTCGGTGACGACCAGGTGCTCGTCGAGCGTCGAGGCCCAGGTCGGGCCGAAGAAGCGCCCGGAGCGGTAGGAGGAGCGATGGAGCCGTTCGAGGACCAAGGGCAGGGCGCCGGACAGCTCGACATCGACGGCGAGGAGCAGCAGGTGCCCGGTGCCGACGTCGACGGGCTCGCCGATCGAGAGGGCCCGGCCCGGCGGGGTCGCCGCCGAGGGCGCCATGTCGATGCGCAGGCCGGAGGCAGGGGTCGGCGCGGTCCGCACGGCCGCTGCGGCCTCGGGGGCGAGATGGGACCCGGCCTTCGTGAGGTCGGTGATCGCCTCGCCCGCCTTGATCCCGGTCTTCAGCCCGGTGGCCGCCCAGCCCGCGAACGGCACCATCGCGGCCGCCGAGAGCCCGGCGTTGAGGTAGTCCCCCTCGGCGGTGTACCAGGCGGCGTTGGCGCCGTCGGCGACCTCGCCGACGACCGGGATCAGGCCCGCGACGTCCAGCGCCCCGTGGGCGACGTCGGTCCAGGGGAACCCGCTCTCCTCCTCGGGCGCCGGGGTGGCCGGAGCGGCGGTGAACGCGGGTGGGGCCTGGCCCGGCGCGCCCGGCATCCCCGGCGCTCCACCCGGGACCGCACCGGCGGCTCCGGGGGTGGGCGCCGTCATCCCGGCGAGCTGGCCCTGGGCGCCCTGCACCGACGTGGCGCCCGCGGCGTTCGCCGCCTGCTCGCGCTGGACGGCCTCCTGCATCAGCCGCTCGCCCTCGGCGACCCTCGCCTGGGCTGCGGAGACCGTGGCACCGGCCGAGTCGAACGCCGCGTCCTTCTGCGCGGAGGCGGGGGTCGTCATCTCGGTGTCCAGGAGGTTCTGCATCGTCGTGGTCGACGTCGCGAGACCGGCCTGCCCGGCGGCGACCATCTGTTCGCCCCGGAGGTACTGCTCCTGGGCCGCGCGCAGCTCGGCCGCGTAGGTCGTGAGCGCCTGCCCGACCGCACGGGACACGTCGGCGCCGACCGCCGCCTTGGTCCCCACCTCGCCGACCTGCGCCGACGCCGCCTGTGCCGCCCCGCCCGTCCACCCCGCTGCCCAGGAGTTGCCCGCGGCGCGGATGCCCTCGCCCGCGCTCGTGAACCCCTCGGCCATGGTCGTGAGCTGGTTCGCCCCCGACTCGACCGCACCCGGATCGCCCGGCATCGGCACCGCTGACCACCCCCTCCACCGAGGACGCTAGGGATGACGGCAGTGGCGTGGGTGCGGTTTCGGAGAACTCG
>NZ_DASXJS010000047.1:0-9765 GCF_036497245.1 Actinomycetospora sp.
GGAGCCCACGATGGACACGGAGCGCGACATGACGATCAACTCGGACGAAGACCACATCGTTCGCGGTCTGGACTGACGCGTCGGACGGGTGCGGACGACGGCGTCCGTACACCCGTCGACATCCATCTCTCGGCTTCGGCCCCCGCGGCGAGCCCGCCGCGGCGGTATCGGAGCCACGCTGCGAGCTTGACGAGCGTGCGCCCCTACACTCGTGGGCAACGGGGTGTAGCGCAGCTTGGTAGCGCACTCGCTTTGGGAGCGAGGGGCCGTGGGTTCGAATCCCGCCACCCCGACACTGATTGACCAGCACGAACGCCGTCCCGGCAGCGTCGGGACGGCGTCGTGCACGTGAATGACAGCAACGATTGACAGCGGCGGTTGCCCGCGGGTGTCCTCGCCCTGCGGCATCACCGGCGAGTCAGCAGGAGCCCGGAACCGGGGCCGCGGAGCGACCGGCAGAGCTCTGGCGTGGTGGTGGGTGTGGCGTCGTCGATGACGCGGAGCGGTCCTCGCCGGCGCTGCGCCGATAGCGGAACGAGCCCGACCCGGAGGATGAGCGGCGTGCGGGCATTGGTGATCGGGCACGACCACATCGGTGACCCCGGGTACGTCGGCCGGGTCCTCGAAGCCGCCGGCTGGTCGCTGCACACGTTCACCGTCGTGCCCGAGCACCGGTTCCACGCCCCGGATGTCGAGGTCCGCTTCCCGGACCCGAGCGGCTGGGACCTCGTCCTCACCCTCGGCGCGCCCTGGCCCCGGTCGAGCATCGCGACGTGGGTCCCCCGCGAGATCGAGCTCCTCGCGCGGGCGCACGCCCACGGGACGCCGATCCTCGGTATCTGCGCAGGCGCCCAGTTCCTGGTCGAGGCGCTCGGCGGCGGGCACGAGCCGATGGGCTCGGAGCGCGTCGGCAGGCACGAGATCCGGCCGGGCGTCGAGGGCATCCCCCGGGGGCCGTGGTTCCAGTGGCACTCCGACCGGATCACCGTGCCCCCCGGCGCGGAGGTGCTCGCCGACAGCGCGGACGGGCCCGAGGTCTTCCGCCTGGGCGCGTCGACGGGGGTCCAGTTCCATCCGGAGATGTCGTCCGGGCTGCTCGACCGCTGGCTCGACGTGACACCCCTCCCGCCCGACCGCGCTGCGCGTCTCCGGCGTGACGCCGCGCGGTACGAGAGCCGCGCGTTCGCCCGTGCGGAGCAGCTCCTGCTGACCCTCGGCCACCACGCTGCACCGACGGTCCCCGGTGGTTGACCCGCGTCGCGGAGCCCGCCCAGACTCGAGGTCTCGGCCCGGACCCAGCCGTTCGTCGCGTCCCCCGGTCCCGGTGGGCGCATCCGACCGGGGGGTCCCATGGCCAGCTCATCCGTCATCAGCGACGACGCCAACTGGAGGGCCGCGGGCAGCCGTCGTCGACGTCCCCGCTAGGGCCGCAGCGGCGAACGCCGCGCCCGGACGGTCCGTCGGCTGATGCGCCACCCTTCCGCGGTGCGCACGGCCTCGTCGTTGTAGTCGACGCTGCCGACGGTGCCGTCGCCGGCGACGCCGAGGCCCTTCGACAGCACGCGCGCGCCGTCCTCGTTCAGCGAGGTCACGACGACGTTGGTGACGTGGTGCCCCACCGGGTTCCCGTCCCCGAGCCGGCGCGCGGCCGCCTCCACCTCGACCAGTCCGGCCATCGCGGTCCCGCCGAGGTCGGTGACGTCGTAGACCACGTCGGGCAGGAAGACCTCGTCCAGCGCGGCGAGGTCGCCGGCGTCGACGAGGTGGCCGTGCCGGGCGACGAGCTCGTGCAGGGCGAGGCGGTCGGCGAGGTCATCGACGTCGGTCATGCGCCCAGCCAACACCGGAGGCGCTAGGGCATTCCGGCGGCCCGCCGGGCCTCGCGCTCCAGACGGGCCCGGTGCCCGAGCAGTCGCGCGGCCTCGTTCCCGCCCAGGTTGAGGTTGTCGGGGCGCAGGCCGACCGCACCGTCGACGAGCTCGCGGCAGATGTCCGCGTGGCCCGCGTGCCGGTGGGTCTCGGTCGCGACGTGCACCAGCATGTGCTGCAGCGTCACCTCGGCCCGCTCGGCCGGCCAGTGCGGGACCGTGCCCGGGGCGTCGAGGTCGAGCTCGGAGATCGTCGCGTCGGAATGCGCGATCGCCCGCTCGTAGAGCCCCAGGATCTCCTCGCGGGACTCCTCCGCCGTGGCCCACATGTCCGCATCGGGCTCGGTGTGCGCCTCGAACCAGCCGATGGTCTCGTCGAACGGCCGACCGAACACCTCACCGAAGTAGCCCGAGTCGATGATCGCGAGGTGCTTCACCAGGCCCAGCAGGTTGGTGCCGGTGGGGGTCATGGGACGACGGGCGTCGTACTCGCCCAGCCCCTCGAGCTTCCAGACCACCACCTGGCGGCCCTGACTGAGGTACCGGCGCAGGACGTCCTTCGGGCCCGGGGCGCTCACGGGGGCACCCTGCCACGTCCCCGTGCCGCCGGGCGATCCACGACCCTGGCCCGTCCGGAGGGTCCCCGCTGGTCGTGGGGACGGGGCGATGAGGCACGGTGGGGTCGAACACCCGAGGGGACCGGTACGACGAGCGTGCCGCGAAGGGAGCAGGACCCGCGATGACCGAGGGACGTACCAGCGCCGCAGAGGCGAACGTCGACGCCGAGGACGAGCCGACGTCGACGGGGGCGGCCGGGGCGGGCGACTCCGCCGGGACCAACGGGCACGAGTCTGCCGGGAACGGCACGACGTCGAGCACCGACGCCGAGAAGACGGAGACGTCGGAGGTCGAGGAGTCCGGCTCCGAGAAGTCCGACACCGAGAAGTCCGAGACCGTGCCTGCCGCAACCCTGCCCGGTGAGGACTCCGAGTCCGCACCCGCACACGGTGACGCCGCGGACGACAAGGCCGACGACACCAAGGCTGACGACACCGCCGTGTCCAAGGCCGACGACGCCAAGGCCGCCAAGGCCGACACCGGCGCCGCGACGGCCGCCACCGGCGACGAGGAGTGGGCCGAGGCCGAGGACAAGGCCTACAAGAAGGAGCTCCGCAAGGGCCTCATGTTCGGCCTGGCGGGCGGTGTGGTCGTCGGCGCCGTCGTCGCGCTGCTGCTCGGCGCCTTCGTCTGGCCCGGCTACCTGATGGGCCCGGGCAACCCGGACGACACCGCGAACCAGGTGACCCAGGCCCTCAGCGCGAAGGACGGCCCGGCGCTCGACAACCTGTCCTGCAAGGGACCCGACGGCAAGCCGGTCTCGCAGCTCTCCGGCCAGGTCCTGCAGTTCATCACGAAGGTCGCGCCGGCCGGTCCGGCCACGACGCTGATCGACACCGAGGCGCGTGCCCCCGTCGACGTCACGCTGAGCGTGCAGGGGCAGACCCAGACGCTGCCCTCCGAGCTCGTTCTCGGGGAGTCGAAGGGCGACTGGTGCCTGAAGGGCCTCGCCCAGCGCCAGTAGTAGCCGCACCCTGCAGGTCGCGATCGTCTGCGCCGCCGGACTCGTCGATCCCGACGAGTCCGGCGGCGCATGCGTGCCTGGGTGCGGTCGTCGCAGGAGCATCCGACAGTCGCCCGGTACGACCCGACGGACGTCGGGCCTCAGCGGCGCCAGCGGCGGCGGGCGGGGGCCGGGGCGGGCCAGTCCGCCGGGACCTCGCGCGCGATCTCGTCGAGCCAGATCCGCGCCGAGGAGTCGGAGGGCGCCCGCCAGTCCCCACGCGGCGAGAGCGACCCGCCTGCAGAGACCTTCGGCCCGTTCGGGACCGCGGAGCGCTTGAACTGCGCGAACTGGAAGAACCGCTGGACGAACACCTCGAGCCAGCGGCGGATCTCGGCCAGCTGGTAGGCGACGCGGTCCTCGGCGGGGAAGCCCGGCGGCCACGGGCCCTCGTCGGCGTCGTGCCACGCGTGCCACGCCAGGAACGCGACCTTCGAGGGCCGCGAGCCGTGGCGCAGGATCTGGTAGAGCGTGAAGTCCTGCAGGTTGTACGGCCCGATCTTCTGCTCGCTGGACTGCACCGGGGCGTCCTCGGTGGCGGGGACCAGCTCCGGGGTGATCTCGGTGTCGAGGACCGAGCGCAGGACGTCCGCGACCTCCTCGGAGAACTGGCCCGAGGAGATCACCCAGCGGATCAGGTGCTGGATGAGCGTCTTCGGCACGCCGCCGTTGACGTTGTAGTGCGACATCTGGTCGCCGACCCCGTAGGTCGACCAGCCCAGGGCGATCTCGGAGAGGTCCCCGGTGCCCAGCACGATGCCGCCGCGCTGGTTCGCGGCCCGGAAGAGGTAGTCGGTGCGCAGCCCGGCCTGGACGTTCTCGAACGTCACGTCGTAGACCGGCTCGCCCTCGGCGAACGGGTGGTCGAGGTTGCGCAGCATGAGCCGCGCGGTCTCGGTGATGTCGATCTCGGCGAACGTCACCCCGAGGGCGTCGGCGAGCCGGTAGGCGTTGCCCTTCGTGTGCTCGCCGGTCGCGAAGCCGGGCAGGGTGAACGCGAGGATGTCGCTGCGGGGGCGCCCCGCGCGGTCGAGGGCGCGGGCGGCCACGACGAGCGCGTGGGTGGAGTCCAGCCCGCCGGACACCCCGATGACGATCTTCGGCTCACCGATGGCGCGCAGCCGCTGCTCGAGCCCGGCGACCTGGATCGAGTAGGCCTCGTAGCAGTCCTGCTCGAGGCGTGCCGGGTCCGCGGGCACGAACGGGAACCGTTCCACCTCGCGCCGCAGCCCGAGGTCGCCCCGGGGCGGGTCGAGGGTGAACGACACCGTGCGCCAGTCCTCGAGGCGCTCGGCGTGGTGGCGCCGGTTGTCGTCGAACGTCCCGGTCCGGAGGCGCTCGGCACGCAGCAGGTCGAGGTCGACGTCGGCGACGCTGTGCTGGGCGCTCGCGGGGAAGCGCTCGGTCCGGGCGAGCAGCGCGCCGTTCTCGTGGATGGTCGTCTGCCCGTCCCAGGCGAGGTCGGTGGTGGACTCGCCCTCGCCGGCCGCGGCGTAGAGGTAGGCGGCGGCGCAGCGCGCGCTCGCCGAGCGGCAGAGCAGCTGGCGGTCGTCCGCGCGGCCCACGGTGATCGGGCTGCCCGACGGGTTCGCCAGCACCGTCGCGCCGGCCAGCGCCGCCTCCGCGCTCGGCGGGACGGGCACGAACATGTCCTCGCAGACCTCGACGTGCAGGACGAACCCCGGCACGTCCTCGGCGGCGAAGAGGAGGTCGGGGCCGAAGGGGTGCTCGGCGCCGAGCACGCGGATCGTGCCGCCCTGGTCGTCCCCGGCCGCGGCCTGGCGGCGCTCGTAGAACTCGCGGTAGGTGGGCAGGTAGGACTTCGGGGCCACCCCGAGCACCCGCCCGCGATGGATCACGACCGCGCAGTTGTACATCCGGTGGCGGTGGCGCAGCGGGGCGCCGACGACGAGCACCGGGAGCAGGTCGGCCGACGCGGCCACGACGTCGCCGAGGGCGGTCTCGACCGCGTCGAGCAGGGTGTCCTGCAGGAGCAGGTCCTCGAGGGAGTAGCCGGAGAGCGTCAGCTCCGGGAAGACGACGAGGCCCGTGCCCTCGTCGTGGCACTCGCGGGCGACGGCGAGCAGCGACGCGGCGTTCGCCGCGGGCTCGGCCAGCGCGGTGCGCAGCGTCGCGGCCGCCACCCGGACGAACCCGTGGCGGTAGGCGTTGGTGAACTCGTACGTGCTCAGGTCAGACACGGTGGGCGCGGCTCTCCTCGGTGATCACCTGGTGCCCGCAGTGTGCCCCAGTCCCACCGGGTCCGTCCGTGCGACCGATGTCCGGCGCCGTGCCGGTGCTGAGCTGTCCGTGCCGGTGCTGAACTGTCCGTGCCGGTGCGGGGCCCCGACTCCCCGCCCCGGTACGCCCGGATCCCGGAGGTCCGGGTCAGCGCCGGCGCGCTGCGGCCCTCGGCGCCGGACGACGACCGCGACGGGTTCCGTACCCAGCCACGACGTCGAACACCCCGAGGAACCGCTCGAACGCGCGACCGGCCTTGCGTGCCATGCCCATGAGGAATCTGCCCTTCCCCTCGAACGAACCTGCCGCTGACGCCGCCCACGGTCGCAAACGACATCGATGTGAAGTGACGGGGGGTGGGGATCGATCAGACCCACGGGAGGGTGCCGCGGTGGGCCCAGTAGGCGCCCGCCGTCTCGGCGATCCCGGCCAGGGCCGTGCGCTCCTCGGCGGTCAGCGCGACCCGCTCCGCGGCGAGGTTCGACCGCAGCTGATCCGGCCCGGCCGCGCCGGAGAGCGCCACGTCGACCCACGGCTGCGCGAGAATCCCGGCCAGGGCGACGGCGTCCGGTCCGACCCCGAGACGCTCCGCGGCCGCGGCCACCGGCGCGGGCGGGTCCACGACCAGGCGGCCGTTGGCCATGCCCTCCTTGACCAGCACGAGCACGCCGTCCTCGTGCGCGGTGCGCAGTGCGTCGCCCGCCGAGGGCTCGAGCAGGTTCCACGTCGACTGCACCGCGGTGAACAGCGCCGACCCGCCGACCCGGAGGTCCAGCCCGCGCCGCACCGCGTCGGCCTGGTCGGCGCCGGAGGTGGAGAACCCGAGCCGTGTCCCCTGCTCGGCGCCGGTCGCGGCGAGCGCCTCGAGCAGCGCCCGGTCGTCGAACAGCGGCGAGTCGGTGGTGAGGGAGTGCACCTGGTAGACGTCCGGCGGGCTGCCGAGGGCCGCGAGCGACTCCGCCCACTGGGAGCGGAAGTGGGCGAGCGTGTGCTCCTTGACCTCGTGCACCGCGGCACCGGGGTCCCAGTCCGCGGTGTAGCGGTACCCCCACTTGCTCGAGACGGTCGCGGACGCCCGCCGTCCGGGGTGCGCGGCGAACCAGGAGCCGAGGAACTCCTCCGCGCGGCCGTAGGAGCGGGCGGTGTCGAACCAGCGCACGCCCGCCTCCCACGCCGCGTCGAGGCTCGCGTGGGCGAGCGCACGCAGCTCGTCGGGCGAACGGTGCACGCCGTCACGGCCGAGGTTGATGTAGGACGGCCGACCCAGCGCGGCGAGGCCCAGGCCGATCTTCGGGGACACATCGGTCACGGACACCCACCCTAGGCGTGGCCTCCGCGGGTCGTCCCTGCTCAGGGCCGCCACGGCACGGACCGGCCCGGCACGTCTAGACTCGCCGCCGACGCCCGGGCGGGCGCGACGACAGGGCCGTTGATCGGTGGTTACCTCGGAGGTTCTCCGGGACTCCGGACTCGAAGCGGATCATCCGTCTCCACCCCCGGGCCGCGTTGGCAGTCCCGCCCCGGAGGAGAACGAGCTGTGAAGTCCACCGTCGAGCACCTGTCGCCGACGCGCGTCCGTCTCGCGATCGAGGTGCCGTTCGACGAGCTCAAGCCCACCTTCGACCAGGCGTACAAGAAGATCGCCGGACAGGTCCGCATCCCCGGCTTCCGGCCGGGCAAGGCACCCGCCCGCATCCTCGACCAGCGTCTCGGTCGTGGCGTCGTGCTCGAAGAGGTCGTGAACACCGCCGTCCCCGAGAAGTACGGCGAGGCCGTCGGCGAGGCGCAGCTGACCCCGCTCGGCCAGCCCGACATCGAGGTCACCTCGATCGACGACGGCGACAAGATCGCCTTCACCGCCGAGGTCGACATCCGTCCCGTGATCGAGCTGCCGGACTACTCGGGCATCTCGGTGTCGGTGGACTCGGCGGAGGTCACCGACTCCGACGTGGACGACCAGCTCAAGGGTCTCCAGGCGCGCTTCGGCACCCTCACCGGCGTCCAGCGTGCGGCCGCGACGGACGACTTCGTCGTCATCGACCTGTCGGCCACCGTCGACGGCGAGGCCATCGAGGAGGCCCAGACCTCCGGGATGAGCCACCAGGTCGGCTCCGACCAGCTCATCGAGGGGCTCGACGAGGCCCTCGTGGGCATGTCGGCGGGGGAGACCAAGAACTTCACCACGAAGCTCGTCGCGGGCGACCACGCCGGCGAGGAGGCCGACGTGACCGTCACCGTCTCGACGGTGAAGGAGCGCCAGCTCCCCGAGGCCGACGACGAGTTCGCCCAGCTCGCCAGCGAGTTCGACACGCTCGACGAGCTCAAGGCCGACCTGCGCGAGCGCCACGGCCGCGTCAAGAAGATGGAGCAGGCGGGCCAGGCCCGCGACAAGGTGCTCGAGGCGCTGCTCGAGGCCGCCGACCTGCCGGTGCCGGAGTCCGTGGTCGACCAGGAGGTCGAGGTGCGCGCCCACGAGGCCGTGCACGAGTTCGACCACGACGAGGACCGGCTCACGGAGTACGTGACCTCGCAGGGGCAGACCCGCGAGGAGTTCGACGCCGAGCTGCGCACCAGCGCCGAGCAGGCCGTGAAGACCCAGCTGCTGCTGGACGAGGTCGCCGAGAAGGGCGAGGTCCAGGTCGACCAGCAGGAGCTGATGGAGCGCATCTTCATGCAGGCGCAGCGCTTCGGGATCAGCCCCGAGGAGTACATCCAGCAGGCGCAGCAGGCGAACCAGCTCGGGGCGATCTTCGCCGACGTCCGCCGCGGCAAGGCGCTCGCGACGGTCGTGCAGGCCGCGACGATCCTCGGCCCCGACGGCGAGGAGCTCGACCTCTCGGAGCTGTTCTCCCCGGCCACGACCGAGGACGCCGAGGCGGCGGCCGAGGCCGCCGTCGAGGCCGCCACCGTTCCGGTGGACGACGAGGCCGACGAGGACGCCGTGGTCGTCGAGGACGAGGAGGCCACCGCCGGTGCTTCCTCCGCCCCCAAGTCCTGACCTGAGCCGACGCGTCGCGGGATCGGTGAGCCGTGAGCGAACACGGGCCGTCGGAGGACGTTCCGGAGTCCCGCGATCGTTAGTGTCGGTGCAGCCGACGAGAGCTCCACGGGAGCCGGGAACACCCGGGTCGCCGTGGGCTCGGCGTCAAGAAACCCCACTCGAGGAAAGCAGGGACAGGTGAGCCAGCACCTCTCCGACCCGTCGGGGGCGGTCATGCGTTCCGCCGGCGGGTCGATGACGCTCAACGACTCGGTCTACGAGCGCCTCCTCCGGGAACGGATCATCGTTCTCGGGCAGGAGGTCAACGACACGATCGCGAACCAGATCTCCGCGCAGCTCCTCCTGCTCTCCGCGGAGGACCCCACCAGCGACATCACGCTGTACATCAACTCGCCCGGTGGCTCGGTGTCGGCCGGCATGGCCATCTTCGACACGATGCACTGGATCGAGCCCGACGTGTCGACGGTGGCCATGGGCCTCGCCGCGTCGATGGGCCAGTTCCTGCTGTCGGCGGGAGCGCCGGGCAAGCGGCTGGCCCTGCCGCACGCGCAGATCATGATGCACCAGCCCTCCGGCGGCCTCGGCGGCACGGAAACCGACATCACCATCCGCGCGGAGTCGCTCCGCAAGCTCAAGCGCCAGCTCGCTGAGCTGATCGCCGAGCACACCGGCCAGACGGTCGACCGGATCACCGAGGACTCCGACCGGGACCGGTGGTTCGATCCGTACGAGGCGCTCGAGTACGGCTTCATCGACCACGTCGTGGCGCGTGCCAGCGAGTCCCGGGGCAACGGCAACGGCAACGGCACGAGCGCCTGAGGAGACGCACCATGAGTGAGCTTCACGTTCCGGGCGGGCGCGCTTCCGCGTCGCCCGAGGCGCGCTACATCCTCCCGTCGTTCGTCGAGCGGACGAGCTACGGCGTCAAGGAGTCCAACCCCTACAACAAGCTCTTCGAGGAAAGGATCATCTTCCTCGGGGTGCAGATCGACGACGCGTCGGCGAACGACGTCATGGCGCAGTTGCTGTTCCTG
>NZ_DASXJS010000048.1:0-5153 GCF_036497245.1 Actinomycetospora sp.
ATGCGCACCCGCGAGGGCATGGCCGTCGCCCGCGCCAAAGGACGCCTCAAAGGACGCGCCCCGAAGCTGAGTCCGCGCCAGCAGCGCGAGCTTGCCCGGATGCACGCTACCGGCGACTACACCATTGCCGAGCTCGGCGAACTCTTCTCGGTGTCTCGGCCGACGGTCTACCGCGTCCTCGAGCGGGCCGGCGGGGAAGCCGACGACGCCGACGCGGCCGCGTGGCGGGTCTGATGGCCCGGTCTTGGCTCTCGATCCGTGTCGAGCTCGTCGAAGGCCACGCCGAGCCGCTCTGGCCCCGGCCGGGCCGGGTGTTCGCTGCGGCGCGCTCCCACACCTCCGCCGCGCTCCGCCACCGCGATCGATGATGCGTTCGCCCGGTGGGACCGAGCCCACCTGCACTTGTTCGATCTCTCCGGGAACCGGTTGTTGACCAGCCCGGAGTGGGACGACGTGCCGGAGGGCGCCCAGCCCAGTACCGGGGTCCGGCTCTCGGCGCTGGGCCTGGGGGAGCGGTTCGTGTACACCTTCGACCTCGGCGACGGCTGGACCCATCTGTGCACCGTCGCCCCCGCCCGGGTGGACGCGTTCCGGCTCGCCGAGCGCATCCCGGTGGAGCGCTACACCGAGGCCGTCGCGGACGGCGTCACGAACGCGCGGCCCGCCCTGGTCGGCCCGGTCTCCTACCTCCTGCTGGCCAAGCCGGCCGACGGGGCACCCGAAGGCTACGAGCCACTCAGCCGCCTCGACGACGTCGTCGCGGTGTACGAGCAACTGCTCGGTGAGCTCGCCGCGGCCGGTGCCGCGTGGGTGCAGCTCGACGAGTCGGCGTTCGTCACCGACCGCTCCGAGGCCGAGCTGGACGCGCTGCGCCGCGCCTACGAGCGCCTGGGCGCGGTGGCGAACCGCCCGCGCATCCTGGTCGCGACCGCCTACGGGGATCCGGGCCCGGCGCTGGACGTGCTGGCTCGCACCGACGTCGACGGCGTCGCCCTGGACCTCGTGACGGCCCCCGGGCTCGCCGACCGCGTGCCCGGCGTCACCGGCCTGCGCGACAAGACGCTGGTCGCGGGCGTGGTCGACGGCCGCAACGTGTGGCGCACGGACCTGCCGCGCGTGCTCTCCCGAGTGGCCTCCCTGCTGGGGAGCGTGGACGAGCTCGCGGTGTCCAGCTCGTGCTCGCTGCTGCACGTGCCCTACGACGTGTCGGTCGAGGAGACGCTCGACCCGCAGGTCACCGCCCGCCTCGCCTTCGCCCGCGAGAAAGTCGCCGAGATCGAACTGCTCGGCCGGGCGCTCACCCAGGAGGGCTCCGAGGACCTGCGCCGGGCGGTCTCCGACGCGGCCACCGCGGGCGGTGCCGCCGTGCGCGACGAGGCGATGCGGGCCCGTGTCGCCGCCGTCGAGGCCGGGGACAGGACGCGCGCTGACTACCAGGTCCGCCGCAAGGCCCAGGCCGACCGGCTCGGGCTCCCGGACCTCGCGACGACGACGATCGGCTCCTTCCCGCAGACCTCCGACATGCGCAGGGCACGCGCGGACCGCGCGGCCGGGCGGCTCGACGAGGCCGACTACACGGCCCGGATGCGCGGCGAGATCGAGCGCGTGATCCAGCTCCAGACCGACCTCGGCCTCGACGTACTCGTGCACGGCGAGCCCGAGCGCAACGACATGGTCCAGTACTTCGCCGACACCCTGCCCGGGTTCGCGACGACGTCGCTGGGCTGGGTGCAGTCCTCCGGCTCGCGCTGCGTGCGCCCGCCGATCCTGCACGGAGACGTCTCCCGCCCCGAACCGATCACGGTCGGCTGGGCCACGTACGCGCAGTCGCTCACGCCGAAGCCGGTCAAGGGAATGCTCACCGGACCGGTGACGATCCTGGCCTGGTCGTTCGTGCGTGACGACCAGCCCCTCGGGACGACCGCCGACCAGGTCGCGCTCGCGCTGCGCGACGAGATCGCCGACCTCGAGCAGGCCGGGATCGAGATCATCCAGGTCGAGGAGGCCGCGCTGCGCGAGCTCCTCCCGCCGCGCCGGGCGGACTGGGGCGCGTACCTGGACTGGGCGGTCGGATCATTCCGGTTGGCGACCGGCGGTGCCGAGGACTCCACCCAGATCCACACCCATCTCTGCTACTCCGAGTTCGGGGACGTCATCGACGCGATCGACGGCCTCGACGCCGACGTCACGACGATCGAGGCGGCCCGCTCGCGGATGGAGGTGCTGGCCGACCTGGAGTCCATCGGGTACTCCCGCGGGGTCGGCCCGGGCATCTACGACATCCACTCGCCGCGGGTGCCGTCGCGCGACGAGATCGCGGCGCTGATCGCCGAGGCCCGCCGCGCGGTCCCCGACGACCGGCTGTGGATCAACCCGGACTGCGGGCTGAAGACCCGCGGCTACGCCGAGGTCGAGCCCACGCTGAAGGCGATGGTCGAGGCGGCCCGCTCGGTGCGCTGACGCGCTCGTGAGCACTTTCCGGCGTTATGACACTGGAAAGTGCTCACGAGGCCGGCAGGCCACCTGCTACACCTGTTCACGTGTTGACGTCTCTCGACGACGCCGTGACCGCCTGGCTGCACGACCCGCTCGCGGGGTTCGCGGTCGGCACCTTCGGCGCGATCGCGGAGTTCCTGCACCCGCCCGACGCGCCGGTCACCGTCGAGCACCACGACGGCGTCCACACCGCGGCGTGCGCCGACGGGGCCCTGCGCATCGACCTGCGCGAGCCGGTCGGGGTTCACGTGAGCGCGCACGCCTGGCGCCGCCCGACCGGGACCGACGACTGGACCCACGGCGTCGCGATCTGCCTGCCCCACGACGTGGCCGCCGGGCCCGCCCGCACCACGGTCACCGTGCTCGGGCCGGATCCGGACCCGATCGTCCGTCCCGGGACCCTGGTCGACCTCGGGCTCGGCGTCGGACACCTCGAGGCCTGCATCCGGACCACCGACCCCGACCTCCTCGCCCGCTGCGAGGCCGCCGGGACCCTCGAGGGATCGTTGGTCGGCGCGATCCTCGCCGCGGGCGCCGCGCGGGTGTTCCGGACCGTCGCCGCGCGGATCGAGGTCGAGTCCCCGATCCCGCCCGCCGACGGCGAGAGCCCCCTCGGGCCGCACACCCACCTGCTGCCCGCCCTGCTGGCGCACCGGCGCACGCACCCGGCCACCGACCCGATCCCCGCGGGCCTCGTCCCGGTCGCCTCGGTGTTCCCACCGCACCCGTGCCGCGACGCCCTCGGGCGCGGGCACTCCTACGACGCGGCGACCGACGCCGCCTTCGAGGAGATCCTGGGGCGCCTGGGCGACCCGGAGGAGGTCGAGGCCACCCGGCGCGCCCGGGCGGGCCGGCCGGAGCCCCATCCGGCGGGCCTCTCCGCCGCGGCACGACGCGGCCGTCGGGTCGGGGAACGGCTCGCCGTGGCGGCCGCCACCGCCCCCGACTAGCAACCGTCGCGGATCTCGGGACGCCTCGTGTTGCCAATATCTTGCGGCAGCGAGAGGGTTGCGGTTGCATTGCACTGTCAGCCAGCCGGAGGAGCCCCATGGCGGAGTACGTCCTGCCCGACCTGCCCTACGACTACGGCGCTCTCGAGCCCCACATCTCGGGCAAGATCATGGAGCTGCACCACGACAAGCACCACAACACGTACGTGACCGGGCTGAACACGGCGATCGACGCCCTCGCCGACGCCCGCGAGAAGGACACGATCGGCTCCACCGCGCTGCTGTGGGAGAAGAACCTCGCCTTCAACTACGGCGGGCACATCAACCACTCGGTCTTCTGGCAGAACCTCAGCCCGGACGGCGGTGACCGCCCGACCGGAGACCTGGCCGCCGCGATCGACGCCGACTTCGGCTCGTTCGAGCTCTTCCAGAAGCACTTCACCGCGGTCGCGACGACCATCCAGGGCTCGGGCTGGTCGATCCTGGGCTTCGACACCCTCGCCCAGAAGCTGCGCATCTTCCAGCTGTACGACCAGCAGGCGAACGTGCCGCTCGGGATCATCCCGGTGGTCATGCTCGACATGTGGGAGCACGCCTTCTACCTGGACTACCTCAACGTCAAGCCGGACTACGTGAAGGCCTGGTGGAACGTCGTCAACTGGGCCGACGCCGCCAAGCGCTTCGAGTCCGCCCGCGGGACGCAGCTCATCTGAGCCGCCCCCTGATCGCGCGGTGATCGTTCCGACCAAGCTCGCTCACCGCGCTCCGGACGGCCCCCGGGGACACCTCTCGTCTCCCCGGGGGTCGTCGTGCGTCCGAGGTCAGTCGGTCTGGAGATGCCGCTGCCAGCGCTCCTCGACGCGCCCGAACTTCCACACGGAGAGGGCGACGATCCACGCGAGGACGAAGAGCCCGACGATGACGAACCCGACGTTGCCGAGGTCGAGATTCGCGACCCAGGCGAGCGGTCCGTCCTCGACGCCGAGCTGGTCGGTGAGGATCGAGATCAGCTCGATACCACCGATGACCAGGGCCACGAGCACCGACAGCGACGTGATGGTGATGTTGTAGAAGACCTTGCGGACGGGGCGCAGGAAGGCCCAGTCGTACGCGAAGCACATGAACACGCCGTCGAGCGTGTCGAGCAGGCTCATGCCCGCGGCGAAGAGCACCGGGAGCACGAGGATCGCGTACCAGGGCAGCGCACTGGCAGCGGCCCCTCCGGCGATGACGAGCAGCGCCACCTCGGTGGCCGTGTCGAATCCCAGCCCGAAGAGCAGGCCCACGGGGTACACCTGGACCGGCTTGCGGACCGCGCGCACCGCCCCGCCGAGGATGCGGTTCATCAGCCCGCGCTGGTCGAGATGGGCCTCGAGCTCGGCCTCGTCGAACTCTCCGGCGCGCATCCGCAGGAAGACCCGGACGAGGCCGACGAGGACGACCAGATTGATCAGTCCGATGACGATGAGGAACACCCCGGCGGCGCCGGTGCTGATGATCCCGCCGACCTGCTTGAGCGTGGAGCCGTCGTCGGAGACCTCGCCGGCCAGCGCGCGGGCACCGGCGGCGATGAGCGCGACCATGACGAACACGACGCTGGCGTGGCCCAGGGCGAACCAGAACCCGACCGAGAGCGGACGCCCAGGGCTGGCTCGCTCGGTGAGCAGCTTGCGGGTGGTGTTGTCGATCGCCGCGATGTGGTCGGCG
>NZ_DASXJS010000049.1:0-20030 GCF_036497245.1 Actinomycetospora sp.
CACCGAGCGCAACGGCATCTACATCATCGACCTGCAGCAGACGCTGTCCTACGTGGACCGCGCCTACGACTTCGTGAAGCAGACGGTCGCCCACGGCGGGACCATCCTCTTCGTCGGCACGAAGAAGCAGGCCCAGGAAGCCATCGACGAGCAGGCGACCCGCGTCGGGATGCCGTTCGTCAACCAGCGCTGGCTGGGCGGCATGCTCACGAACTTCCAGACGGTGCACAAGCGTCTGACCCGCCTCAAGGAGCTCGAGGCGATGGAGCAGAGCGGGGGCTTCGAGGGTCGCACCAAGAAGGAGATCCTCATGCTCTCCCGGGAGCACGAGAAGCTCGAGAAGACCCTCGGCGGTATCCGCGACATGGCCCGCGTGCCGAGCGCGGTGTGGATCGTGGACACCAAGAAGGAGCACATCGCCGTCGGCGAGGCTCGCAAGCTGAACATCCCGGTCGTCGCGATCCTCGACACCAACTGCGACCCGGACGAGGTCGACTACCCGATCCCGGGCAACGACGACGCGATCCGGTCGGCCGCGCTGTTGACCAAGGTCGTGGCCGAGGCGTGCGCCGACGGTCTCCAGACCCGCGGCCAGCGCCACAGCGGAACGGACGCCGACCCCGAGCCCGACCCCCAGGCCGAGGCCGACTTCGCGCCGGTCGGCGGGGACGGCGCCTCGGCGCCGGAGACGCTGCCGTCGAACTCGGTCGCCGACGCCGGTGGCGACGCCCCGGTGGTCAGCCCGGCCGCCGAGGCCGAGGCCGCCGCGACGAGCGACGAGGTCCAGCCGACGGGCGAGGAGGCCCGCCCGGAGCGGACCCGCGGCACCGTCGACTCGGAGTCGGGGGACGACGACAACGCCGTCGCCGTGGCCCCCGACGCGGGGTCGGCGAACGGCGCGGCGCCCCAGAGCTGACACCCCAGGCCGATCCCGGCGGCCGCCCGATCGCGGGCGGCCGCCGGAACCGGGCCCAGCACCCACCCACACCTGAGGAACGGGAAGACACCGCGATGGCGAACTACACCGCCGCCGACGTGAAGAAGCTCCGCGACGCCACCGGCTCCGGGATGATGGATTGCAAGAAGGCGCTCGAGGAGAACGCGGGCGACTTCGACAAGGCCATCGAGGCGCTGCGCATCAAGGGCGCCAAGGACGTCGGCAAGCGCGCCGGCCGCACCACGGCGAACGGCGTGGTGGCCGCGCGCGACGGCTCGATGATCGAGCTGAACTCCGAGACCGACTTCGTCGCGAAGAACCCGGATTTCGTGGCGCTCGCCGAGGACATCCTCGGCGTCGCGATCTCCGCGAAGACCAGCGACGTCGACGCGCTCAAGGGCGAGAAGCTCGGCGAGCAGACCGTGGACGAGGCCGTGGCCGGCCTCTCGGCGCGCATCGGGGAGAAGCTCGAGCTGCGCCGCGTCGTCAGCCTCGAGGGCCCGACGGCGACCTACCTGCACCGTCGCTCCTCGGACCTGCCGCCGGCGATCGGCGTCGTCGTGGCCTACACCGGCTCTGACGACGAGGCCGCCCGCAGCGCCGCGATGCAGGTGGCTGCCGCGCGCCCGCTGTACACCACGCGCGAGGAGGTGCCTGCGGACGTGCTCGAGGGCGAGCGCCGCGTCGCCGAGGCCACCGCGCGCGAGGAGGGCAAGCCGGAGAAGATCATCGACCGCATCGTCGAGGGTCGGATCAACGGCTACTACAAGGACACCGTGCTCCTCGAGCAGGACTCGGTGGCCGTCGACAAGAAGTCGGTCGGCGCCGTGCTGAAGGACGCGGGCGTGGAGCTCCGCACCTTCGCCCGGTTCGAGGTCGGCCAGGCCTGAGCGGTTCCGCCGTCCGGCCCGCGGTCAGCTGACCGCGGGCCGGACGGCGGTCACCCGGAGCAGCCACCGCACGAGGGGAGCCGTCGCCAGTGACCGGTACCGAGATCGTCGACCCGTCGGCGCAGCTCACCGAGGACTGGACCCCGGACCCGCGTCGTCGGGTCCTGCTCAAGCTGGGCGGCGAGATGTTCGGCGGGGGCGGCGTGGGCGTCGACCCCACCGTGGTGCGCACCGTCGCCCGTCAGATCGCGGCGGTCGTCGCCTCCGGGGTCCAGGTGGCCATCGTCATCGGCGGCGGCAACTTCTTCCGCGGCGAGGAGCTCTCCCAGGCCGGGATGCAGCGCCAGCGCAGCGACTACATGGGCATGCTCGGCACCGTCATGAACTGCCTGGCCCTGCAGGACTTCCTCGAGCGCGAGCACCACATCGACACGCGCGTGCAGACCGCCATCACGATGGGCCAGGTCGCCGAGTCCTACATCCCGCGCCGGGCCATGCGGCACCTGGAGAAGGGCCGCGTGGTGATCTTCGGGGCCGGTGTCGGCATGCCGTACTTCTCCACCGACACGACCGCCGCCCAGCGTGCCCTCGAGATCGAGTGCGAGGTCGTGCTGTTGGCCAAGGGCGTCGACGGTGTGTTCACGGCCGACCCGAAGATCGACCCGACGGCCACGATGTACACCGAGATCACCCACCGCGAGGTCCTGGAGAAGGGCCTCAAGGTCGCGGACGCCACCGCTTTCAGCCTCTGCATGGACAACCAGATGCCGATCATGGTGTTCAACCTGCTGGTCGAGGGGAACATCGCCCGTGCGGTCCGAGGTGAGAGGATCGGCACGCTGGTCCACACGCCCACCTCCTGATCTTCAGCGCCGAGAGGAGACCACAGTGATCGACGAGACCCTCCTCGACGCCGAGGAGAAGATGGAGAAGGCCGTCGCCGTCGCGCGGGACGACCTCACGGGCGTCCGCACCGGGCGGGCCAGCCCCGCGATGTTCAACCGCATCAACGTCGAGTACTACGGCTCGTACACCCCGCTGCCCCAGCTCGCGTCGGTCGCGGTCCCCGAGGCCCGGATGGCGGTCATCAAGCCCTATGACGTGAGTTCGCTGGGCGTCATGGAGCGCGCCATCCGCGACTCCGACCTGGGCGTGAACCCGTCGAACGACGGCACGCTCATCCGCGTCGTGTTCCCGGAGCTCTCCGAGGAGCGTCGCAAGGAGATGGGCAAGGTCGCCCGCAGCAAGGGTGAGGACGCGCGGGTGTCGATCCGCAGCGTGCGTCGCGGCGCGATGACCGAGCTCCAGCGGATCGCCAAGGACGGCGAGGCGGGCGAGGACGAGGTGTCCCGGGCCGAGAAGGAGCTGGAGAGCACCACCTCCACGTACGTCTCGAAGATCGACGACATGGTCAAGGCGAAGGAGACGGAGCTGCTCGAGGTCTGAGCGGCCCGACCCGGGGTCTCGGCGCCGGGTCCTCGATCGGGGAGGTCCGCGGTGGCGGAGGACGTGGCGGGACCTGCCCCGTCGGACGCTGCGCCGCCGTCGGGTGGATCCGGCGGGTCCGGGGACTCCGGCGGGTCCGGCTCGCGGGCCGGGCGCAACCTCCCGCTCGCCATCGGCGTCGCTCTGCTGATGGGCGCGGTGATCATCGTGTCCCTGCTGACCGTCCGGCAGACCTGGATCGCGATCGTCGCCGTCTCGGCGGCCGTCGGGACCTGGGAAGTGTTCGGCGCGCTCAACCGCGCCGCCGGTATCCGCCTCTCGCGGGTCCCGGTGCTCATCGGCGGCCAGGCCATGATCTGGCTGTCCTGGCCGTTCGGCACCGAGGGCATCCTCGCGTCACTGATGGTCACGGTGCTCGGCTGCTTCGTCTGGCGGATGCGTCTCGGCGCCGCGGGCTTCGTCCGCGACGTCGGCGCGTCGATGCTCGTCCTCGTCTGGATCCCGCTCGGCATGGCCTTCGGGGCGATGCTCGTGGTGCCGCCCGACGGCAGCGCCCGGGTCCTCACCTTCCTGATCATCGTGGTCTGCTCCGACACCGGGGGCTTCGCGGCCGGGGTGCTGTTCGGGAAGCACCCGATGGCCCCCAAGGTCAGCCCCAAGAAGTCCTGGGAGGGCCTCGTCGGGTCCATGGTGCTCGGCGCCGCGGGGGCCTCCCTGACGATCATGTGGCTGCTCGGCTCGACCTGGTGGTACGGCCTGATCCTCGGCCCACTGCTCGTGTGCACCGCCGTGATCGGCGACCTCGTGGAGTCGCTGATCAAGCGCGATCTCGGCATCAAGGACATGGGCCAGACCATCCCCGGCCACGGCGGGCTCATGGAGCGGCTCGACTCCCTCGTCACCTCCGCGCCGGTGGCCTGGCTGCTGCTGTTCCTGCTCATCCCGCCGATGACCTGAGCCGGTGACGTTCCCGGGAGTGGCCGAGAGCCCCAACATCTGGCGCTGGCCCGACGTCTACGAGGCCGAGAACGAGGCGCAGGACGCCACGGGCGCGCTGTGGGAGGCCCTGGACGGGGCGGTCGATCTCCACGACGTGGACGTCGTCGACGTCGGGTGCGGCGACGGGTACCACCTGCCGCGGTTCGCGACGACGGCCCGGAGCGTCACCGGTGTCGAGCCGCACCCGCCGCTCGTCGCCCGCGCCCGCAGCCGGTGCGACGGGCTCGACACGGTGACCGTCCTCGGCGGCAGCGCCGCGGCCCTGCCGCTGCCCGACGACTCCTCCGACGTCGTGCACGCGCGCACCGCCTACTTCTTCGGGCCGGGCTGCGAGCCCGGCCTCGCCGAAGCCGACCGGGTGCTGCGCCCCGGCGGTGTCCTCGTCCTCGTCGACCTCGACGCGACCCGCCACTCGTACGGGTCGTGGATGCGCGCGTCGGCCCCGAAGTACGACCCCCGGGCCGCCGAGCGGTTCTTCACCGAGCGCGGGTTCTCCACCCGCCGGGTCGACACGCTCTGGCGCTTCCCCGACCGCGCGACGCTCTCCGCGGTGCTGCACATCGAGTTCACGCCCTCCGTGGCCGACCGGGCGGTGGACGGCACGCCGGGGCTCGCGCTGCCCGTGGCGTACCGAATCCAGGTCCGGCGCCGTCCGGAGGGACTGCAGCCCGCTCGTTGAGCGCAGCCCCTGGGGCGCGCTCTAGAAGTCGGGGTCGTGGTCGTAGCGGCCGGGTGGCTCCTCCCGGAGTGGGCGGGTGAGGTGTTCGGCGGTGGCTCGGGCTTCGGGGGTGATGCGGCCGTCGCGGGTACGTCGGGGTGCCCAGTCCTCCCGGGGCGTGGGGTGGTCGGGCTGGGGGGCGATGGCGTGGCCGCGGATGTGCGGGGCGGGTCGGGGGTGGACGACGCGACTCCGGACGTGGTGGCGGGTGCCGGTGGGGTCGGTGATGACGAATCGGCCGGGTTCGGGTTGTTCGTAGGTCCACCCGCCGCGGTGCTTCCCGCGGTGGTCGTGGCGGCAGAGCGCTCCGAGGTCGGCGGCTTCGGTGCGGCCGCCGTGGAGCCAGTCGAGGGTGTGGTCGAGGTCGCAGGCCTCGGCGGGTCGGGTGCAGGTGGGGGAGATGCAGGTCTGGTCGCGGGCGCGGATGTAGTCGGCGAGGCGTGCGCCGGGGAATCGGCGGTCGCGTTCGCGGGTGGTGGTCGCCGGGTGGTCGTCGGGGTCGGCGGTCTCGGCGCGGATCAGAGTGGCGCGGGCGCGGGCGAGCCATGAGGTGGTGGCGGCGTCGATCAGCGCCGGGCGGGCATCGTCGAGCCCCGCCGCGTCGGTGGAGCTCGCGGGGTCGAGGGCGTGCATCAGCGCGGCCGGGGCGGTGACCTGGACGGTTTGCCGGCCGAAGCGGGGATCGCCGGTGGCGTCCGGTGGGGCTCGCAGGGTCAGCAGGTGCTCGAGGTGGCCGGGTTCGTCGTGGATCAGCATTTTCCACGCGCCGGCACCGCGGGTCATGGCGGCGGTGCGGGCGGTGCCAGCGGTGACCGGGCCGATCCCGGGCAGGAAACCGGGCTGGTCGTCGAGGGCGAGCAGGGTGGACAGCGCCAGGCGGACCCCGATCCCGGGCTCGAACGCCACGCAGCTCGTGGCCGGGGTCGGATCGTCCGGAGCTGGGTCGTCGTGAGTTGGAGGGTCCGCGGGCAGGTGGTGACCCGCGTGGTTGCCGGCCGGGACCGGTTCCTGGGATGCCGGGGTCGGGGGAGACGGCTCGGCGCCGCCATCGGGGGTCGGCCGCGGGCCGCGCGGATCGTCACGCCTGATACCGCCGTCGCCGTCGCCGTCGTTCTGACCCGGCTCGTCGTTGTCGTCGCCCCGGTGCGGGCCGGGTTCGTCGTCGGGCCTCCGGGGGCCCTCGGCGTCCGGGTCGTCGTCTTCTGGGCCGCCGTCGGAGGGCGGGCCGGGCTCGTCGTCGGGCTGAGGGTGGTCCGCGTCGGACGGTGCGTCGGGTCCGGTGCTTGCCGTGGTGGACAGGGTGGCGAGTTCGGTGGTGACGGCGTCGATCACGGTGTCGTCGGTGGCGCCGGCCTGGGTGCCGTCCATGAGCCGGACGAACACCCGGGCCTCGATGAACCCCAGTCCGATCGCGTGGCCGGTGGCCCGTAGCCGGGCCCGGACCGCGAGCGCCACCGCACGGAGCCGGAGCTTGGCGTGCTGGGCGAGGTTCGGGTCGAGGTCACGCCCACACAGGTCGACCGCACCCGACGGCGCCGTCTCCGCGGTGACCCGGGCCCGCGCGGTGGCGGCGGCCAGCCGCGTGGCAGCCCAGATCCGGTCGACGGCATAGGCGGCTTCGAGGATCCGGTTCCGTAGCTCGGCCATCCCCATCGAGGGTGCGTCGGGCAGCACGGCGTCCACGACCCGGCGGCACTGCTCATCGGACAGGCCCTCGAGTCCGGTGACGAACGCCGACGCCTTCGCGGCCTCCGTGGTCCCGACCCGCATCGACTCGCCGAGGGCGGGCATCCGCTCCAGCACCCCCACGGCCATGTCGAGGCGGGCGGCAGCCATGGTCGCGGTCCAGCCCAGGTTGGCGGCCGCGATCTTCGGGGCGAACTCGTCGGGGGGAACCCGCGTCGTGGTGCCTGACCGTGCCGAGCAGGCCTGCCTGATCGCGCACAGCAGCAGCCAGTCCTGATGGTTACGGGCCCGGAACGCCGCCCGCATCCACGCCGCCGCGGACTCACCGGACAGCGTCGACGGATCGACCTCCTCGAGGGCAGCGGCGAGGGCGGGCCCGGCCGGCAGGGCGTCGAACCCGCCGACGGCCGCCTCCTCCACCACTGCCGCTGTCATGACTCGAACACTAGTTCGAACCCCTGACAGTCACGGACCGATCCGGACACCTGGCCCTGGGCCGGACGAGTGAACCTCCCGGCGAGGCCCGGCGGACCTGCCCGATACCCCCTGCCCGACACGCCGCTACCGTGGTGGGCGTGTCGTACCCGCATCCCGGCCCGTACCCGGGTGAGCCCCACCGCGGCGGCGGACAACGCCCGGGCGGCTTCAACCGCCCGCCGTCCGGACCCGCCGGGCCGCCGCGCGGGTCCTCCCGCCCGCCCTCCCGCGGCCCAGCGCCGTCCGGACGGGGACCGCGGGGCGGAGGCTCCGCGATCCGGCTCGACCCGGTGATCGTGGAGTGCCTCGTCGGCGTCGGGTGGCTGACGGTCGGCACCCTGGGCCTCGGCGCGGACGGGGCGGGCACCCTGCTGCTCGCGGGCGGCATCGCGCTCGTCGTGTTCATCCTGGTGGAGAACCGGCGCCGCGGCTCGAACGCCCTGGACCCCCGCCGATCGGCCGACCTGATGCGCTACGGCGGCATCGCGATCGGGGCGATCATCGTGGAGTCGGTGCTGCTCGGGCTGATCTCGGAAGCGGGCTTCGGACCCGGGATCGCCGCGGTCATCACCGGGATCGCCTTCCTCACGCTCGCCCGCTCGACCGGGCAGCGTCCCACGCAGTGGCTCGGGATCGCGCTCATCGTGCTGGGCGTGCTCGGCGCACTGATGTCGACGCAGGAGACGTCGAGCTTCGTCTCGCAGGGCCTGCTCGGCCTGCTGTGCGGGGTGCTGCTCCTGGTGTCGGCCGCGGACCGGATCGGCCTGCTCGAGACGCTGCGGGATCGCGCCCGGTGACCGGGGACGCAGCACAGCAGGGCTCGACCATCGGGGACGCCGCCCCCGTCGAGCCCGAGCCCGGCACGGCACTCCCCGTCCTGTCGCTCTCGGGTAACGGCACCCGTCGGACCCGTCCGCCGCGGCACTTCGCCGACCTCGACCCCGACGAGCGGAAGGCCGCCGTCACCGAGCTCGGCCTCCCGGGGTTCCGCGCCGACCAGATCGCCCGGCAGTACTACGCCCGCTACGAGGCCGACCCCGCGGCGATGAGCGACCTGCCCGCCGCGGACCGCGACGCCGTCGCCGGCCTGTTCCCGCAGCTGTTCGAGCCCACGTCCGTCGTGGACTGCGACGGCGGCGCCACCCGCAAGACGCTCTGGCGCGCGGTCGACGGGGCGCTGGTCGAAAGCGTCCTCATGGGCTACTCCGACCGCGCCACGGTGTGCATCTCCAGCCAGGCCGGCTGCGGGATGGCCTGCCCGTTCTGCGCCACCGGCCAGGGCGGACTGCAGCGCAACATGTCGACCGCGGAGATCGTCGAGCAGGTCCGCGTGGCCGCCGCGGCGGCGCGCGACGGGGACCTCGGCGAGGGCATCCCGGCCCGCCTGTCGAACATCGTGTTCATGGGCATGGGGGAGCCGCTGGCGAACTACCGGCGGGTCGTCGACGCCCTGCACCGCATCTGCGACCCGGCGCCGTCCGGCCTGGGGATCTCGCAGCGCTCGGTCACCGTCTCCACCGTGGGTCTCGTCCCGGCGATCCACCGTCTCGCCGACGAGGGCTTCCAGGTCACCCTCGCGGTCTCGCTGCACACCCCCGACGACGAGCTGCGCGACACCCTGGTGCCGGTGAACACCCGCTGGCCGGTGCGCGAGGTCCTCGAGGCGGCCCGGCACTACGCCGACGTCACCGGGCGGCGGGTGTCGATCGAGTACGCCCTCATCCGCGACATCAACGACCAGCCCTGGCGCGCGGACCTGTTGGCGAAGATCGTCTCGGAGCACCTCGGCCGGCTCGTCCACGTCAACCTCATCCCGCTGAACCCGACGCCGGGATCGAAGTGGGACGCGAGCCCGGCGCCGGTGCAGGCCGAGTTCGTGCGCCGCGTCCGTCAGGGCGGGGTGGCGTGCACCGTGCGCGACACCCGCGGTCGCGAGATCGCGGCCGCCTGCGGCCAGCTCGCCGCGACCGGAGGCTGACCCGAGGGTGCCCGCAGAGATCCGCTCGATGACGCCGCGCGTCACCGAGGGCTCCGCCGACGCCGGCACGGTCGCGTGGACGCGGGCGATGTCCGCGGCCTTCCTCTCGCCGCGGCTGGAGCCCGAGCAGCTGGCGAGGGTCGGCGCCGGGTTCGAGGGGCAGCGTCTGCGCGGCGCCTACGTCGACCCCGACCCGGCCCCGGTGGCCACCCTGCGTTCGTGGGACGCGGAGCTGACGGTTCCCGGCGGGACCGTCACCGCGGACGCGATCACCGGGATCGGCGTCCGCTCCACCCGCCGGCGTCGCGGCCTGGCCCGCCGCCTGATCGCCGAGGACCTCGCCGCCGCCGTGCGCGCCGGCGCCCCGGCGGCCGTGCTGACCTCCACCCAGGGGTCGCTCTACGAGCACTTCGGGTTCGGGCTCGCGACCCGCATGAGCGGCATCACCGTGGACACCGCGCGGGCCCGCTTCCGTGACCCCGACCCGCGCGGCGCCGTCGAGATCGTCGACCGGCCGGACCTCGCCCTGGTCCTCGCGCGCCCGGTGCACGACCGCGCCCGGCGTCGTCACCCCGGCGCCCTCGCGCGGACCCCTCAGCAGTGGGACGCGGTCCTGTCCGGCGCCGGGCCGTGGAACGGGCTCGAGCCGGACCGCATGCGCCAGGTCGCCGTCTGGCGCGACGACGACGGCGAACCGGCCGGGTACCTCGTGCACCGGGTCGAGGAGGGCTGGCACCCGACCGGGGCGGCGACGCTCGGCGTGGTCGACCTGCAGGCGGTGACCCCGACCGCCTACACCGAGCTGTGGCGCCACCTGTGCACCCAGGACCTCGTCGGCACCGTCCGGTGGGGCCACGCCTCGGTGGACGAGCCGCTGCCGTGGCTGCTGGCGGACCACCGGGCGGTCACCGACGACGGCGGGAAGGCGATGCTCTGGCTGCGCGTGCTCGACGTGCCCGCGCTGCTCGCCGCGCGGCGCTACCCGATCGAGGACGCGATTGTGCTCGAGGTCGCCGACGACGCCGGGTTCACCCCCGGACGGTGGCGGCTCGACACCCACGACCGGCTCGCGCCCGCCGTCGCACCCACCCTTGACGAGCCCGACGTCGTGCTCCCGGTGACGTCGCTCGGGTCCCTGGTGCTCGGCGGCGTCGATCCGCGGGTGCTGGCGCGGACCGGGCGCCTGGAGGAGGCCTCGGCCGGTGCGGCGGGTCGGCTGGCGCGTCTGCTCGCGGCGCCGTCGGTGCCCTGGAACGGCACCCCCTTCTGAGGAGCGCGTCAGACCTCCGGGGCCTCGGGCTCCTCGGCGTCGTCGCGGTCGGCCCACCCCAGCAGCGGCGCGAGGTCGAACACCGCCTCGTCGATCCCGGCGTGCAGGTCACCGAGCTCGGCGTAGCGCGCGGGCATCGTCGCGATCGTGAAATCGCCCGGCTCGACCCCGTCGATCTCGTCCCAGCGCACCGGCGCGGAGACGATGCCGAGCGGCGTCCCGCGCACCGAGTACGCGCAGGCGATCGTGTGGTCGCGGGTGTTCTGGTTGTAGTCGACGAAGACGGTGCCGGGCTCGCGGTCCTTGCGCCACCACGCCGTGGTCACCAGCCGCGGCGCGCGGCGCTCGACCTCGCGCGCGAAGGCCCACGCAGCCCGGCGGACCTCACCGAACGAGTGCTCGGGGCGGATCCGCACGTAGACGTGCAGCCCCTTGCCGCCGGAGGTCTTGGGGTAGCCCGTCGCGCCGAGCTCGTCGAGCACCTCGTGCACGACCGCGGCGACCTCGCGCACCGTGGCGAACCCGACGCCGGGCATCGGGTCGAGGTCGATGCGCCACTCGTCGGGGGACTCGACGTCGGCGGCCCGGGAGTTCCACGGATGGAACTCCACGGTCGACATCTGCACCGCCCAGATCACGTCCGCGACCGAGGAGACGCACAGTTCGTCGGCGGTGCGGTTGTAGCGCGGGAAGCGCACCCGCACCGTCGGGACCCAGTCCGGGGCGCCCTTGGGCACCCGCTTCTGGTGGACCTTCTCGCCGTCGGTTCCGGTGGGGAAGCGGTGCATCATGCAAGGTCGGTCCCGCAGCGCGTTGACGATGCCGGGGCCGACCGCGAGGTAGTAGCGGGCGAGATCCAGTTTCGTCTCGCCGCGCGCCGAGAAGTACACCCTGTCCGGATTGGTCAGGCGCACGACGCGTCCGTCCACCTCGAGCTCAGCAGCGTCCGCCACGAGCGCACGCTATCGGAGGTTCGGCCCAGATGACCTGCACCAACGCGCGGCGGTGTCGCCGATGACGCGCCGGATCGTCGTCGTCGGGGGCGACGCGACGGGGATGAGCGCGGCCAACACCGCGCTGCGCCACGGCGGCACCGAGGCCTACGAGGTGGTCGTGCTCGAGCGCGGGCACTACACCTCGTACTCCGCCTGCGGCATCCCGTACTGGATCGCCGGCGACGTCACCGACCGGGACGACCTGATCGCCCGCTCCCCGGAGAAGCACCGCGAGGCCGGGATCGACCTGCGGCTGCGCACCGAGGCCACCGCGCTCGACCTCGAGAAGCAGGCGGTGTCGTACCGGGCCGTGGACGGGGACGGGTCGGACGGCATACTCGAGTACGACGACCTCGTCCTCGCCACCGGTGCGCGGCCGCTCCGCCCGCCGCTGGAGGGCATCGACGCCGAGGGGATCTTCGGCGTGCAGTCGCTCGAGGACGGCGAAGCGATCATCAAGGCCTTGGCCGGCTCGGACGCGCGCCGCGCGGTCGTCGTCGGGGCCGGCTACATCGGCGTCGAGATGGCCGAGGCGATGCTGCAGCGCGGGCTCGACGTGACCGTCGTCGACCGGGCGCCGGAGCCGTTCACCCAGGTCGACCCGGACATGGGCGCCCTGGTCCGCGAGGCGATGACGGGCATGGGCATGACCGTGCTCACCGGCACCCCCGTGGAGGGCTTCGACGTCGGCGACGACGGGTGGGTCCGCGCGGTGCGCACCGCGGACCGGACGCTCGAGGCCGACGTCGTCGTGCTCGGTCTGGGGGTGCGGCCGAACGTCGACCTGGCGCGCGACGCGGGCCTGACGATCGGGGAGTCCGGCGGGATCGCCACCGACGTGCGGATGCGCTGCCTGGGCCACGAGAACGTGTGGGCGGGCGGCGACTGCGTGCAGACCCACCACCGGCTCTCCGGGCGCGGCGTCGCGATCGCGCTCGGGACGCACGCCAACAAGCACGGGCGGATCATCGGCACGAACCTCGCGGGCGGCTACGGTGCCTTCCCCGGCGTCATCGGGACCGCGATCTCCAAGGTGTGCTCGCTGGAGATCGGCCGGACCGGGCTGGGGGAGGCCGAGGCGACGGCGGCGGGGTTCGGGTTCGTCACGGCGACGATCGAGTCGAGCAACGTCGCCGGCTACTTCCCCGGTGCGGAGATGATGACGGTGAAGGTGCTCGCCGAGCAGCGCTCCGGGCGGCTGCTGGGCGCCCAGATCGTGGGGCGGGCCAACGCGGCGAAGCGGATCGACGTGTTCGCGACCGCGATCTGGAACGGCATGACCGCGGAGGAGATGACGTTCTCCGACCTCTCCTACGCCCCGCCGTTCTCACCGGTGTGGGACGCCGTGCTCGTCGCGTCGCGCAAGGCCACGAAGGCGGTGGAGGCGAACAGCCCCGCGTCGCCGGCCTAGCGGCGCCAGGAGGTGCGGTTGCGGATGATCGCGCCGAGGGAGAGCGAGAAGAAGGCGACGGCGAGGACGACGAGCCAGACGTCCTCCTGCTTCCCGACGTGGTTCCCGTGGATCATGATCAGGCAGATCGCCGCGCAGATGAAGCCGGCGAAGTGGGCGACCTTCGGGAAATGCGCGTGCCAGCCCCACTGGACCGAGGGCTCGTCGTCCGACGAGATGCCGTTGACGACGACGGCCCGGTGCTCGTGACCGTGCTGCGCCACGTCACCGTGGTCGGTACGGGCCGGGGTCGCGCTGCTCGCCACGGGGGCCTCCTCGCGGGTCGTGTCCGGGCGGGACGGGCTGCCCGAGTTGTCGCGGGTCAACCTATCCGCCCCCGGGCCCCACGGCGATCCGTGGGTGGCCCACACGACGCGTCGTCCCGGTGTGTCGTTCCCGCCGGGCACGACGACGGGCCAGGATGGCGGCGATGGCCACACCACACCCGCCGCCCGCCGCACCCGCCGTCCCGGCCCGCCGCCCGGTGGTCCTGCTCGGCTCGACCGGGTCGATCGGCACGCAGGCGCTCGACGTCGTGCGGGCCCACCCCGACCGCTTCGTCGTCACCGGGCTCGCCGCGGGGGGCGGGCGCCCACCACTCCTGGCTGCCCAGGCCGCCGAGTTCGGGGTCGCGACGGTGGCCGTGTCCGACCCGTCGGCCGCCGCCGGGGTCGAGGCCGCGCTGCGCGCGGCGGGCTCGCGCGCCGTCGTCGTCGCCGGGCCGGAGGCGATGACCGACCTCGCCGGATCGGGTGGGCCGGGCACCGTCGTGCTGAACGCGGTCGACGGCTCACGCGGCCTGTCGCCGACGCTCGCGGCACTGCACACCGGCGCGACCCTCGCGCTCGCCAACAAGGAGTCGCTGGTCGCGGGCGGTCCGCTCGTCACCCGCGCGGCCACCCCCGGCCAGATCCTCCCGGTGGACTCGGAGCACTCCGCGATCGCGCAGTGCCTGCGCTCCGGGGCCGCGGGCGAGGTGGACCGCATCGTGCTCACGGCGTCCGGCGGACCGTTCCGGGGCCGCAGCCGCGACCAGCTCGCCGGGGTGGGGCTCGACGAGGCGCTCGCGCACCCCACCTGGGCCATGGGACCGGTCGTCACGCTGAACTCGTCGACGCTGGTCAACAAGGGTCTCGAGCTCATCGAGGCGCACCTGTTGTTCGGGGTGCCCTACGAGCGCATCGACGTCGTGGTGCACCCGCAGTCGATGGTCCACTCCATGGTCACCTTCACTGACGGCTCGACGATCGCGCAGGCGAGCCCGCCGGACATGCACCTGCCGATCGCGCTCGCCCTCGGTTGGCCGGAGCGGCTGGCCGGGGCCTCGCCGCGGGAGACGTTCGCGTCCCCGTCGGCGTGGACGTTCGAACCGCTGGACGCGACGGCGTTCCCGGCGGTCGGCCTGGCGCGCGCCGCGGGCTCGGCGGGCGGCTGCCTGCCCGCGGTGTTCAACGCGGCCAACGAGGAGGCCGTCCGCGCCTTCCTCGCGGGTCAGGGCAACTGGTTGGGGATCGTGGACACGGTGGCCGAGGTGCTCGCCGCGGCGGGCCAGTGGTCGCGCGACCCCACGGACGTGGCCGACGTGCTCGCCGCGGAGCAGTGGGCGCGGGCCCGGGCGGGGGAGCTCCTGGGGGCGGCGCGCGCCTGAGTCCCCAGGGGCGAAACGTGATCACAACAGCGTTCCGGTTACCGTTTCGCCTCGTGATGCTCGCCCTCGGGATCGTGCTGTTCGCGCTCGGTCTGCTGTTCTCGATCGCCTGGCACGAGCTCGGTCATTTCACGGCGGCCCGCCGGTTCGGTGTGCGCGTGCCCGAGTTCATGGTCGGGTTCGGCCCCACGTTGTTCTCCCGCCAGCGCGGCGAGACCTCGTTCGGGGTCAAGGCCGTCCCGCTGGGCGGCTACATCCGCATGATCGGGATGATCCCGCCCGCGCCGGGCGAGCGGATCGGGCGCAGCCGCCGGTCCGGGCCCTTCCAGGGGCTCATCGACGACGTCCGGGCCGACTCGGCGCGCGACATCCTGCCCGGCGACGAGGAGCGCCAGTTCTGGACGCGCAAGCCGTGGCAGCGCATCGTCGTGATGTTCGCCGGGCCGTTCATGAACCTCATCCTCGCCGCGGTCCTGTTCATCATCGTGCTCATGGGCTTCGGGATCCCGACCTCGCAGCCCGTGGTCAGCTCGGTGAGCGAGTGCGTGGTCCCCGCCTCGCAGGCCACCCCGGGCAACCGCTGTCCTCCCGGCGCCCCACTGACCCCGGCCGCGCAGGCCGGGTTCCAGGCCGGCGACCGCATCGTGAGCTTCGAGGGGCGCACATTCGACTCCTGGCAGGACCTCCAGCTCGCGATCCGTGACGCGACCGGCACGGTCCCCGTCGTCGTCGAACGGCCCCAGCCGGGTGGCGGCGTCCAGACCCTGACGCTCAACCCCAAGCTCATCGAGACCCAGCTGCTCGACCTGGACTCGGCGCAGTCCGGGGAGCCCCGCTACGTCACCGGGTCGTTCCTCGGACTCACCCCGATCCAGCCCGTCATGCGCCAGACGCCCGGCCAGGTCCTGGACTACACGGGCCAGATGTTCTCCAACGTCGTCTCCAGCGTCGCCGCCCTGCCGCACAAGGTCCCGGCCCTGTTCGGCGCGGTGTTCCTCGGCGAGCAGCGCGACGCGACCGGGCCGGTCAGCGTCGTGGGCGTCTCGGTGCTCGGCGGCGAGGTGCTCGCCTCCGACCAGCCGGTCACCCAGGAACTGGCGGTGATGCTCCAGCTGCTCGCCGCGGTGAACGTCTCGTTGTTCCTGCTCAACCTGCTGCCGATCCTGCCGCTCGACGGCGGGCACATCCTCCCGGCGCTCTGGGAGGCGGCGAAGAAGCGGCTCGCGCGGCTGCGGGGCCGTCCGGACCCCGGGCCCGTCGACATGGCCCGCCTGATGCCGATCGCCTACGGGTTCGCGATCCTGATCATGCTCTACGGCGGGCTCGTGATCGTGGCGGACATCGTCAACCCCATCAAGCTGAACCTCTGACGACCCCGCGGTGAGCGTCGCGGCCCGATGCCGCGTCTCACGTACGGCGACGGGGGCACGACGCGGGCTGCTGTAGCAGACTGGGGCCCATGACGATCGACCTCGGCATGCCGGAAGCGCCCGTGGTGCTCGCGCCGCGCCGGAAGACCCGTCAGCTCGACGTCGGGGGCGTGGGCGTGGGCAGCGACTTCCCGGTCTCGGTGCAGTCGATGACGACGACGCTGACCGCGGACGTCAACGCCACCCTGCAGCAGATCGCCGAGCTCACCGCCGCGGGATGCGACATCGTGCGCGTCGCCGTACCGAGCGCCGACGATGCCGAGGCGCTGCCGGCGATCGCGAAGAAGTCGAACATCCCGGTCATCGCCGACATCCACTTCCAGCCGAAGTACGTGTTCGCCGCCATCGACGCCGGGTGCGCCGCGGTCCGGGTGAACCCGGGCAACATCAAGAAGTTCGACGACAAGGTCGGCGAGATCGCGAAGGCGGCCAAGGACGCGGGCATCCCGATCCGCATCGGCGTGAACGCGGGCTCGCTGGAGCCGGGGATCATGGCCAAGCACGGCAAGGCGACGCCCGAGGCGCTCGTCGAGTCGGCGCTCTGGGAGGCCTCGCTGTTCTCCGAGCACGACTTCCACGACGTCAAGATCTCGGTCAAGCACCACGACCCGGTGACGATGGTGCGCGCCTACGAACTGCTCGCCGAGCAGTGCGACTACCCGCTGCACCTCGGCGTCACCGAGGCGGGCCCGACGTTCCAGGGCACCATCAAGTCGGCCACCGCCTTCGGCGCCCTGCTGTCCCGGGGCATCGGCGACACCATCCGCGTCTCGCTCTCGGCGCCGCCGATCGAGGAGGTCCGGGTGGGCCTGTCGATCCTGGAGTCGATGAACCTGCGCCCCCGCAAGCTCGAGATCGTGTCCTGCCCCTCGTGCGGGCGCGCGCAGGTCGACGTCTACAAGCTCGCCGACGAGGTCACCGCGGGCCTCGAGGGCATGGAGGTGCCGCTGCGCGTGGCCGTCATGGGCTGCGTCGTCAACGGCCCGGGCGAGGCGCGCGACGCGGACCTCGGGGTCGCCTCCGGCAACGGCAAGGGCCAGATCTTCGTCAAGGGCGAGGTCATCAAGACCGTGCCCGAGGCGCAGATCGTCGAGACACTGATCGAGGAGGCCTTGCGGCTCGCGGAGGAAGCCGGCGAGGGTGAGCTCGCGGGCGGCCAGGCCGGCGGCGCGCCCTCCGTGACCGTCGGATAGGTGGCCCGGTCTCCTGGCGTGGTGTGATCCCACGCGATGAGCACCTTCGACGACCTCGACGCCTTCGTCTCCGCCCGCCGCCAGGCCGGGCTCGCGCTCTCGCCGGACGGGGCGCGGCTGGTCACCACGGTCTCCGAGCTCTCCCCGGACGCCACCTCCTCCGTCAGCGCCGTCTGGGAGGTCGACCCGACCGGCGAGGCACCGGCGCGTCGGCTGACGCGGTCGTCGGCGGGGGAGTCGGCGGCGGCGTTCACCCCCGACGGCGACCTGATGTTCACCTCGCGTCGCCCCGACCCCGCCGCGAAGGAGCCCGACGGCGAGCCCGCCGCGCTGTGGGTGCTGCCGCTGCGCGGCGGTGAGGCCCGTCCGGTGCTGACCTGCGGCGAGGGCGTCGCCTCGTTCGACGTCGCCCGCGACTCCGGCCGCGTCGTCGTCGCGACCTCCGTGCCCGTCGGCTCGGCCCCGGAGAAGCCTGCCGGGGACGACCCGGCCTCCGACGAGCACGACGAGCCTGCCGACGCGGCAGGAGCGCTGCGTGCGGCCCGGACGAAGGCCGGCGTCACCGCCCGGCTGCACGACCGGTTCCCGGTGCGCTTCTGGGACCACGACCTCGGGCCGGGGCGCCCGCAGATCCGGGTCCACGCCCCGCTCGACGGCGAGCGTCTCGAACCCGCCACGACGGTCGTCGACCCGACCGACGCCCGACAGCGCCTGCGCGAGTACGTGGTCAGCCCGGACGGCGCGACGGTCGCGGTGGCCGTCGACGTCCGGGACGGGGCGAGCGGAGCGACGGGGAATCGAGCCGGGGCGAGCGGAGCGACCGGGAATCGAGCCGGGGCGAGCGGAGCGACAGGAGATCGAGCCGGGGCGAGCGGAGCGACGGGGAATCGAGCCGACCCTGCCGCCGTCCGGGTCCGGATGGAGCTGCGCCGTACCGGTGCTGGTGCCGGTGCCGGTGAGGTCGAGGTGGTCGCCGACGAGCCCGCGGGCGACGGTGCCGAGGCCGCCGACCACGAGCGCCCGACGATCACCCCGGACGGCCGCTGGCTGCTCTGGATCCGGGAGCGCCACGCCCGCCCCGGCCGCGCCCCGGCGCACACCCTGCTTGCCCGCCGGCTCGACGGTGGCGAGACCGTCACCGTGCTCGACGAGGGCCGGCTGACGGTGCAGTCCGTGGTCGGGTCGGCCGAGCCCGACGTCGCCCTCGTCACCGCCGACGAGCAAGGACACACCCCGGTGTTCCGGGTGTCGCTCGTCGACGGCGGCCTCACGCGCCTCACGCGCTCGGGGGCCTACACCGACGTCGTCGCGAGCCCCGAGGGTGGCGCGGTCTACGCGCTCCGCTCGGCCATCGACACCCCACCCACCCCGGTCCGCCTCGACCCCCGGACCCCCGACCAGCAGCCCGCCCTGCTGCGCGGCGCCACCGAGATCGACCCGATCCCCGGGACGCTCACCGAGGTCACCGCCACCGGCGAGGACGGCGCGCCGCTGCGGGCGTGGCTGGCGCTGCCCGAGGGCGCGTCGGCGGATCGGCAGGCCCCGCTGCTGCTGTGGATCCACGGCGGGCCGTTCGGCAGCTGGAACGCCTGGACGTGGCGCTGGAACCCGTGGACGGCCACCGCCCGCGGGTACGCCGTCCTGTTGCCCGACCCGCGGCTGTCCACCGGGTACGGGCAGGACTTCATGGACGTCTCGACCGGCGCCTGGGGCGGGCTGCCGTTCACCGACCTCCTGGCGCTGACGGACGCGACGCTCGAGCGGCCGGACGTCGACCCGTCACGGACGGCGGCCATGGGCGGGTCGTTCGGCGGCTACATGGCCAACTGGATCGCGGGACACACCGACCGCTTCCGCGCGATCGTCACCCACGCCAGCATCTGGCACCTCGACGGCTTCGTCGGCACCACCGACGGCTCGTACCACTGGGTGCGCCAGTGGGGTGACCCGATCGCCGACCGCGACCGCTACGACGAGCACTCCCCGCACCGCTGGGCGTCGGAGATCACCACGCCGATGCTGGTCGTCCACGGCGACAAGGACTACCGCGTGCCGATCGGGGAGGGTCTGCGGCTCTGGTACGACCTGCAGCGTCACGGCCGCGTCGGGGACGTCTCGCAGTTCCTGTACTTCCCGGACGAGAACCACTGGGTGCTGCGCCCGGGGGACGCGAAGCTCTGGTACTCGACGGTGTTCGCGTTCCTCGCCCACCACGTGCTCGGCGAGGACTGGGTACGCCCGGAACTGGTCTGAGTCCGGTCAGCCCATGAGAGACCGACGCGTGGCGCACACACTTCGCGCGGCGCGTGTCGGTCCGCGGTGAACCTCACCGGGGCGGCGACCGGGGGGCGCCGTGCGCCACGCTCCCGGGCCCACGAACGAGAGAACGCCCGCCGCGACGGTGCGGCGGGCGTTTCGGTGGTGTTCGGGAAGCGGACGGTCAGCGGCGCGTGCGACGCGGGTTCGCCACGCTGCTCTGGCGCGCCAGCGCCTCGAGCGTCGCGGCGAGGTCGTCGCCGCGGTAGCCGTCCTCGGGGGTGGAGTCGTTCTCGTTCATGACTCCAGGATGCGCGCTCCAGCGGTGGAAGCCAGGTCTCGGAGCTGTGGTGATCATGACGCTGCGATGATGATCGCGCGACGCAACCCGGGCGAGGTGTACGCACCGTGCACGCTTGGTTGCGGGCCTGATGTGGCACTCTGGACCCGTGCTCCGTACCGCCGGTGCGCGGCTCCTCGATGACCGTGACCGGTCGAGGGTGCGCGGTGTGCTCGATGACGACCCGGTCGCGACCTGCATGGTCGCCTCGCGGGTCGAGACCGTGGGCGTCGAGCCCTGGCGGCTCGGCGGGGAGCTCTGGGGCGTCGGCGGCCGGCTCGACGGGCTGTGCTTCTCCGGGGCGAACCTGGTCCCGC
>NZ_DASXJS010000050.1:0-32826 GCF_036497245.1 Actinomycetospora sp.
GGGCGGTGCCGTTCCGGGCGCGGGTCGCGATCCGGCTCGGGCTGCGCACCGTGATGGGACTCGATCAGCGCCCCGGCGACATCCCCGGCCAGGGCCCGGTGTGCAGCTCCACCGCCCGTGCCCTGGCCTGGGCCCGCACCCACACCGCGTGGCGCCTCCACCTCTACGACGACCACGGACAGCTCGAATATCTCCTGACCGTGCGACCACCGCCCCGCGGCTCACCGGGTGACGGCCGCCGCCGACGCCACATCGTCGAACTCACCGCCCACACCCGAGAACTCGACGACCTCCTCACCGGCACCGGGATACCGCTGGGCCTGGAGGTCCTCGACCCGGGTGCGCTGACCCTGCTCGCCCGGGCCGGGCAGGCCCTCGCGGCGGCCCGCGCCCGCCCGGCCCACGAGCACCCCGCGCTCTCCCGGGCCGACGCCCACCGCCGACGACCCGGCGCCGAACTCACCCGCTGGGTCCAGGCCCGCGACCGCACCTGCACCTGCCCCGGCTGCACCCGCCAGGCCATCGGCGCCGACCTCGACCACACCCTCGACTGGCTCCACGGCGGCCAGAGCACCGCCGACGACCTGGGCGTGCTCTGCGAAGCCGACCACCTGTTCAAACACGACCCCACCACCGGCTGGACCGTCACCCAACCCCACCCGGGCACCTTCATCTGGACCGCACCCACCGGGCGCCGCCACGTCATCACCCCCGAGCGCTACGACCCACTGCCCGACCCACTACCCCCCACCGACGGCAGCCCCTTCACCCTGCCCCCGGAGATCTACACCCCCGCCGCGGGCACACCGGACCCGTTCACCCCCCGGCGCAACCGCCACGGCCACATCACCCACGCCGCCCGGGTCACCGCCACCCACCTCGCCCAACGACACCGCCGCAAGCAAGGAGAACCACCCAGCCGCTACGACCACGACCCCGACTTCTGACGAGCCCCGCCTTCTGACCCGCCAGACGGGGAGGGCTTCGCTGATGCGCCGAGCCCCCGGCCATCTACCACTACGAGCACGTATCGCCCGGTAACGGGAGTGCGCCGACTGGCGACATCAGCCTCGACAACAACATCGTCGGGGGACGGAACAGACTGTGCGCGAACACCAGGCTCGGCCGGGCAACACCATCCAGCAGCAGTTCGAGCCGGACGACGCACCGACCGTGAGGCTGCCCGCGCAGCCGCAGGAACGGCCTCTGGGCAAGCGCATCACGCGCGGCGTCCTGATCGGCCTCGGCACGGTGGTCGGACTCTTCGTGGTGCTCGGTGTGATCGGCGCGATCATCGGCCCGCAGCCCGTCCGGCCCGTCGCAGAAGCCCCCGTCGCCAGCACCGCCCCCGCCGCCCCCGCCACGCCTGCCGTCGCAGCCGCCCCGGTGGTGGCGCCGCCTGCCCCGGTCGTTGCCGCGCCCGCAGTCGTCGCGCCGCCGGCCTCGAGCACTGCCGCGCCGGTCGTCGCCCAGCAGACCCGTGTCGCGGTCGGCACCCCGAAGCCGAAGCCGGCCCCCAAGCCCAGGCCCGCGCCCAAGCCGGCACCGAGGCCTGCGCAGGTCGTGAAGGCTCCGGCACCGGCGGCCGGCTCGTCGTCGAGCGCGGGATCGCACCTGTGCGTGAAGCAGGACAAGAACGGCCGCTGGCGCGACGCGCACGGGCGCTTCTGCTCGCCGGGCTGAGCGTCGGCGGGTCGCGCCGTGGCGACCGACCACGGAGCTCCGGTGTCAGTCGATCCCGAAGAGTCGGCGCCAGTTCCCGCCGTCGGTGAGGCGCGGCGCGGCCTCGCGCCACCGCTCGGCGGCGGCCTCGCCCTCGCGCACGAACCGCCACAGCACCTGCGCGCCGTCGCGCCCGAGACGCTTGAACGCCTCCGGGTCACGCCGGCGCACCCGCACGCCGCCCTGCCCCGCGTCGGTGACCGCGACCCGGTCGAAGAGCGACACGTGCCACCAGTGCGCCTCGCCGGCGCCCACCGCGCCGACGGGGTGCGGCACCCGCCCGAGCGCCTGCTGGACGAGGCGCTTCGCCATGACGAGCCCGGACCGTGACGGCGTGCCGCCCGCCCGCACGATCGGCATGTCGCTCGCGCCGAGCCCGGGAGCCTCGTCCGCGGGGTGCATGACCGTCTCGGGGTACGAGGACCGCACGTCCCGGATCCGGGCCGTCGCGCTCACGCCGCCGTCGTCGAGCACGGATGGCCCGACGAGGAAGTCCTCGACCGCCCGGATCAGCGTCGCGGCCAGCCCGTAGTTCATGGATACGAGGTAGCGGCCCAGCAGGTCGCCGAGCGTGGCGGCGAGGTGGCGCACCGGGAACCCGCTGTGCAGCGCCGACGTGATCATGGCGTTGCGCAGGTTGAAGTACCGGTGCCAGTCGTCCCAGTCCTTCCACGGGAAGTCCGCGTGCCACAGCCCGGCGCCGGGCAGGGTCACCGTCGGGAACCCGTGGGCGCGCCCGCGGTAGGAGTACTCGACGTCGTCCCACTGGAAGAACAGCGGCAGCGGGTAGCCCATGGTCCGCGTGACCTCGACGGGGATGAGGCACGACCACCAGCCGGAGTAGCCCGCGTCGACGCGGCGGTCCTGGACGTTCTTGGAGCCGTCCGGGAAGTACGCGGTCACGTCGGACTCGCCGACCGCGCCCTGCGCGACGTGGCCGTTCGTGAGGTCCTCGAGCACGGCGTACTCGGCACCGGCGAGGACCTGGGTCGGGTGGAGCAGATTGAGCATCTGCGCGCCGACGATGGTCGGGTGCGTCGTGTACTGCGCGAACGCCGCGAGACGGATGACGACCTCGGGCTCGCAGCGCACGTCGTCGTCCATGAACAGGGCGTCGGTCGGGACGTCGCCCGCCTGCGTGACCACCTCGTGGAGGCCGCGGGTGAAGCCGCCGGAACCACCGAGGTTGGGCTGGCGCAGGTAGCGCAGCGTCGCGCCCATCGACTCGCGCACGTCGGCGAAGGCCGGCCGGGACTCGACGGGGTCGGTGCCCTGGTCGACGACGATCACCTCGTCGACGACGCCGAGGACGTCACGCTCGTCGGCGAGGGCCGCGAGGGTCGCGGCGCAGTCGTCGGCGCGGTTGTGGGTGCACACCACGATGCTCGTGTGGCGCTGCACCGCCGGGGCCTCGACCGTCCAGCGGGCGTCGTGCAGGAGCAGTTCGGCGTCGTCGGTGACGATCTCGATCCACAGGCCGCCACCGTCGAGGAAGCGGTCGAGCCGGGCCTCGAGTCGCACGTCCTCGGTGCGGGCGTCGTGCACCGCGATGGTGCGCGGGACGCCGTTCGTGTCCGAGGCCCGCAGCATGACGCGCCCGGCGCCGCTGATGCGTCCCTCGAAGCGCACCGAGCGCGCCGTCGTCCACCGCTGCCAGTACGAGGCCGGGAACCGGCCGAAGTAGGTGTTCGTGCTGACGCGGCCAAAGGCGCCGACGCGCACGTGGCGGCGGCGGCGCTCGGCGTGACCGGAGATCACCTCGACGTACATCTCGTCGGGGATCTCGGTCGACGGGCCGGTGTAGAGCCCGCGCTGCACCACGAGACGCCCGGGTGGCGCAGGCGTGCGGGAGTGGCTCGTCGTCGTTGTCTGCACGTCTGTCACGGCCACGGCCCTCTCCCGATCGGCGGCGTCCGCTGATCGCGGTACGCGTGCTGGTGCTTCCGCAGGGTAGGAGAGCGCGCCCGGAATGCGAGCACCGCGTCAGCTGCGGCGCGCCTCGCGGGTCGGTGCGCGGGAGGTCGGGGCGTCCACGTCACGGGTGCCGGTGATCACGACGACCACCTGCTCGTGGTCGTGGGTGAACGCCTCGTACACGAACTCGACGTCGTGTGCGGCGACGTGCTCGCGCCACGCGCGGTGCTCGTCGTCCTGCCACCCGGGGTGGTTGAGGTACTCGTCGAACACGACCACCGACCCCGGGCGCAGGCGCGGGCCGACCAGCTCCAGCACGGTCGCGGTCGAGGAGTAGAGGTCCGCGTCGAGGTGCAGGAGGTCCACCGGGCCGGGGTGGGCGTCGAGGAAGGCGGGCACCGTGTCGGAGAACCACCCGGGGACGAGGCCGGCGCCCGGGACCTCCGGCATCGACTCCATCGCGAAGGTCCCCGCCCGGAACCCGGCGCGCCAGTCCTCGGGCAGCCCCTCGAAGGAGTCGAACCCGTACACCTCGGTCCCGCCGCGGGCCTCGGCGATCGCCCGCAGGGTCGACCCGCTGTAGACGCCGAACTCCAGCGCCATCCCGCCTCGTGGAGCGAGGGACAGCGCATGCGCGAGCGTCTCGGGTGGCGTCCCGAACGTCCGCGCTCCGGTCATCGACTCGCGGACGAAACGGGCGCTCGACTCGACGGCCGCCCGCTCGCCCGCCGCGAGGATGTCCCGGCGATCCCGCACCTCCCGGGCGTGCATCGCCTCCCGCAGCTCGGCGAGGCCCGCGTCCAGGCGAGCGCCCAGCTCGGCGACGTGCTCGTCCTGCTCACGGCGCAGCGCATCGAGGTGGTGGACCAGCGCGGGTTCCACGGCGTCGCGGACCGCGTCCGTCAGCCGTGTCCGCAGCGCACGCCCCAGGCGGCGCATCCGTCGCAGCCGTTGCATGCCGACCATCGAACCGGCCCGTGCGGGCCTCGTCGAGCACCCGCCGCGCCGGCCTGTCGGGCGGCTCCACCTGGGGTAAACGCAGGGCGAATTCCGGGCTGCCCGTACGGTGCCCGACATGAGGGCGAACGACGCGAGCGGGTCGGCCGTCGCCGCGCGCCCCGTCGCGACGGCCGCCGTCGCCGCCGACCGCGAGGCCATCCGCTTCGTCAGCCCACCCGATCGCGTCGACGGTGCCGTCGACGTCCTGCTCGACGGTCGGCGGGTGTGGTCGTTCCGCCTCGAGGACTCGCAGCGCGACGCCGACGGCCGCCGGGTCGTGGCCTGGCCCACCGCGATCCTCTCCGCCCTGCGGAGCCGCGCCGAGGTGGCCCTGCGTGCCGTCGTCGACGGTGAGCTGTGGGGGGCCTGCGAGGTCGAGTTCACCGTCGAGTCCGGGCGGGTGTCCTTCTCCGACGAGCACGGTCGCGACCTGGTGGTCAACAAGTGGGACCGGGCAGGCCGGGTGCTCGACGACCACGACGAGTCCATCGTCGTCCGCCTCCTCGACCACGCCGATCAGGTCCGCGCGGTGCTGGTCGACGAGCTGGGCCTCGACGTGTTCGTCACCGGGGGAACGCTCCTGGGCCCGGTCCGCGACGGCCACCTGATCGGGCACGACGACGACGTCGACTTCGCCTGGATCAGCCGCCACGCCCATCCCGTCGAGGTCGCGCGGGAAGGCTTCGAGCTCGGCCGGGCGCTGCGCCGGGCCGGTTTCGACGTCGTGCGCCACTCGCCGGGCCACCTCCAGATGCACTTCGAGTACCAGGGCCTGCCGGACCACTACGTCGACGTGTTCGCCGGATGGTTCGCCGACGGCTGGTGGCACCAGGTCTTCTGCATCCGCCACCCGGCAGAGCGCCAGGACCTCCTCCCCGCGATCCCGCTGCGGGTCGAGGACCGCGACGAGCCGGCGCCGCGGTCACCGGAAATTCAGCTCGAGGCCAACTACGGCCCGGGGTGGCGCGTCCCCGACCCCGCGTTCCGCTTCGACACCCCGCCGCAGACCCGCCGGCGGCTGGAGAACTGGTTCCCGGGCCTCAACGGCGGCCGCGACGAGTGGGAGGACGTCCTGCGCGAGGAGCGCCTGGACGGCTTCGTGTCGGAGTCCTCCTTCGCGCAGTGGGTCCACGAGCGTCTCGAACCCGCGGCGCCCGTGATCGATCTCGGCTGCGGCAACGGCGCCGACGCCCGGGCGTGCGCGACGGCGGGTCACGAGACCCTCGCGGTGGACTGGTCCCGCGAGGCCCTGGCGGCCGTCCCCACCACGCCGGGCCTGGACACGCGCGTCCTGAACTTCTACGACCCCCGCACCACGTTCGCCTTCGGCGCCGAGCTGGGCGGTCAGCAGCGACCGTGGGCGATGGTGGTCCGCCGCACCTTCGAGGGGCTCGGCCCCAGTGGTCGCCACCACCTGCTCCGCCTGCTCTCGATGGCGCTGCGGCGCGGGGGGCGGGCGTATCTGGAGGTCGCCGACGGCGGGGTGGCGGTCGACGATCTCCTCGCCGAGGCACGGGGCCACGGCCTCCGACCGGTGGAGACCACGCGTGAGGACCGGGAAGCAGTGACGAGGATGGTGATGTCGTGGACGCCGCGTGGGTGAGGGCCGGTCTGGTCGGCCGCGTCCGGTCGGTGGTGACGCGTGGCCCGATCATGCGGGCCCGTCAGCTGGCCGGCCGGGTGGTGACGCCCGAGGTCGCCGTGCTGCGGGACGAGGTGACGGACCTGCGGACCGCCCTTGCCCGGTACGGCGACGAGCTCGCCGGCGTCCGCGAGGCCCTGGCGCGCTCCGACGCCCACCGGGACCGGCTCGAAGCCCGGGTGGAGGTCCTCGACGCGGATCTCGACGAGGCCCGCCGTCTCAACGTCCGGCTCGCCGAGCTCACCGACCTGGTCACCGAGGTCGTTCTCCCACTGCACGACCGTGAGATCGACATCGAGCGGCTGCGTCCGCACGACGTCGAACCCCAATGATCGGCCTCGTCCTGGCCGCCGGGGCGGGCCGCAGGCTCCGGCCGTACACCGACGCCGTCCCGAAGACCCTCGTCCCGGTAGACGGGACGACCACGATCCTGGACGTCTGCCTCCGGAACCTCGCCGCGGTGGACCTGCGCCGCGTCGTGGTGGTGATCGGGTACGCCCGGCAGGCGGTCGAGATCCTCCGCCCCGAGCTGGAGCGCAGGCACGGCATCGAGATCGAGCTCGTCGTCAATCCCCACGCCGAGGACCGGAACAACGCCTACTCGCTCTGGACCGCGCGGGACCACCTCCGCGACGGCGCCCTGCTCGTGAACGGCGACACCGTCCATCCGGCCAGCGTCGAGGAGACGCTGTTGACCCACCGTGACCCGCACGGCGCGGGCGTGCTGCTCGCCCTGGACACCGACAAGACCCTCGCCGACGAGGAGATGAAGGTCGGGGTCGACGACGACGGCAACCTCGCCCGGATCACCAAGCTCATGCCGCCTGCCGAGGCGGCAGGCGAGTACATCGGTGTGTCCCTGATCGAACCGGGCGCCGCGGAACCCCTCGCCGACGCCCTGCAGGTCACCTGGGAGCGCGATCACGGCCTGTACTACGAGGACGGCTACCAGGAGTACGCCGACCGCGGCCGGCTCGTGCGGCCCGTCCCGCTCGGCCCGACGACGTGGGTCGAGGTCGACGATCACGCCGACCTGGAGAGGGCACGGGACGTCGCGTGCCGCTGCTGAGCCGGATCCTCCTGGGCCCGCTCGAGGTCGACATCCGGCCCGGCGCCGTCGGCGGTCTGGCCCGTCTGCTCGCCGACCAGCGCATCAGCGGCGGGGGACAGGTCGCGGTGGCCGTGGGCCCGGGCCTCGGCGAGGAGATCGCCCGACGGCTCGCCGACACCCTGGCCACCGCCACCGTCTTCGAGGTCCACGGCGGCTCGGTCGACGAGGCGGTCCGGTTGCAGGACGCGGTCCGGGCATCCGGTCGGGGGTACGACGCCCTCGTCGGTATCGGGGGCGGGCGCACCCTCGACGTCGCCAAGTACGCCGCCACCCGGCTCGGACTGCCGATGGTCTCGGTCGCCACGAACCTCGCCCACGACGGCCTGTGCTCGCCGGTGTCGTCGTTGGAGACCGAGATCGGCAAGGAGTCGTTCGGGGTCTCGATGCCGATCGCCGCCGTCGTCGACCTCGACTACGTCCGGCGGGCACCCGTCGAGATGGTGCGCTCGGGTGTGGGCGACGCGGTCAGCAACCTCTCCGCGATCGCCGACTGGGAGCTGGCCGGACGCGAGCGCGGCGAGCGGGTGGACGGGCTCGCGGTGTCGTTCGCACGCCTGGCCGCGGAGTCGGTCCTGCACCATCCGGGCCACGTCGACGACCCGGAGTTCCTCGTCGTCCTGGCGGAGGCCCTGGTCCTGTCCGGGATCGCGATGACGGCGGCCGGGTCGAGCCGACCCTGTAGCGGCGGCGACCACGAGATCCTGCACGCCGTCGACCGGCTCTTCCCCGGTGCGGGCCAGCACGGCGAGCTCGCCGGGCTCGGCGCCCTGTTCGCCGCGTCCCTGCGCGTCGACGGCGAGCGGGCCTTCGCCGACCTGGACGCGTGCCTGCGTCATCACGACCTTCCCCGTCGTCCGGAGGACGTCGGCCTGACGGCCGGGCAGTTCGCCGAGGCCGTCAGCGCGGCACCGGCGACGCGGCCGGACCGCTACACCGTCCTCGAGCACCTCGCCCTCGACCGCCCGGCCATCGACCGGTCGATCGACGCGTACGCCGACCGGCTGGGGCGAGCGGTGCCGACCGCGTGGAACGCCGGCTCTTGAGCCGTGGTGCCGGCCCTGGTGGGATCTCCCCATGCTGGAGGCGCACCGGGCCACGTCGTTCCGCTCCCGGTGGGAGGTCCGCCAGGACGGCGCGCCGCTGCTGGTGCTGGAGAAGAAGGGGTGGCGCTCCGGGGTCGAGTACGCCCTCGACGGCGCGACCTACGAGGTGCGCTCCACCTGGACCGGCAGCCGGTACACGCTCACCAGCGGCGACAGCGAGCTCGCCCAGGCGCACCGGATCGGCCGTAAGCACTGGTCGGTGAGCACCCCGGACGGCGAGTTCCACTTCCGTCGCCGCTCGGTCTGGAAGGCCGACCAGGAGTGGGTCGCGTCCGCGGACGCCCCCTCGGTCCTGGGCGGCATCCGTCGGACCGGGACGTGGCGGGGCGACGCCGAGGCCCGGCTGCCCGGCATGTCCACCCCGCTCGCCGTGTTCGTCCTCGCCGTCGTGCTGCTCATGTGGGAACAGGCTGCTGCCGCGGCGACGGGCGGCGCGGCGTCGAGCTGACCACGGGCGGCACGACCGCCGCGAGTGTCGCCCACCCCACGGCGAGCACGACCATCGTGGCCACGCCGACGGGCGGGTAGATGTGGCTCGTCAGGAACGACCACGCCCCACCGACCACGAGGACGGCCCCGACGACGGCGGCGACGCGCGCCCCGAGACCCCGCGCGACGACGACGGCGGTCACGCCGCCGATCACCGCCGTCGCGAGGTAGGCCTGGGCCCCCGGCATCCCGAGCCGGTCGGCCATCGCGAACAGCGCGGACACCCAGGGCCCCGGTCCGACGGCGACGGTCTCCTGACCGGCACCGATGCCGGCCAGGACGTCGAGGGCGCTGTAGAAGCACGCATAGACCAGGCCGAGCACGACCACCACGGCCTCCAGGGCCCGGCCGCGCCCGCGGACGACCGCCCACGGCCCGAGCGCCAGCAGCGGGAAGAGCACCAGCCCGATCACGTGCAGGTCACGCCACCAGGGCGCCGACTCCGCCGTGAGCATCGTCGGGTGGGTCGAGCCCAGGCCTGCGAGCAGCAACGGAGGGACCGCGGCGGCGAGCAGGGCGGCCGGGCGGGGCATGGCGGAGTCCTCTCGTGGGCTGGTAACTCACCGTGACGCGCCGGTCATCACCTGTTCGTGTGGTGCTCAGGTGGTAACCGATTGCTCTGAATGGGCGAACCCTCAGTGACAGGTCGAACGACCAACCGGGGGGCGGACATGACGGGCAAAGTGGACGACGTCGGGCGGGGCATCCATGGTCGCAGAGCGGCCGTCGTGGCGGCGCTGGGTGTGATCGCCCTCGTGATCGCCGCGCTCGCCACCGGGATCGGTCCCGGGCGGGCCGAGGCGGCCGTCGTCACGGGACGGATCGCCGACTACGCCGGCGGCTGCCTGGAGAACGCCAACAACGCCACCACGGCGAACAACCCGCAGCAGCTCAACACCTGTGGCACGGGCGCCGGCCAGCAGTGGTCGCGGTACTCCGACGGCACCCTGCGTGTGCAGGGCAAGTGCGCGGATCTGCGCAGCGGGGCGACCACGGCGAACACCCGGGTCGTGCTCGCCACCTGCTCGACGACGTCGACGTCGCAGCGCTGGACGCTCTACGCCAACGGCTTCGTCCAGAACCAGAAGTCGGGGACGTGCCTGGCGCCGCTGGGCAACCAGATCTACGCGAAGGTCGCCGTCACGGTCACGACCTGTGCGAACGTGAACGCGCAGAAGTGGGCGCTGCCCGCCGTCCCCACGACCACGGTGGCCCCGACGACGACCCCCAAGCCGACCACGACGACGCCGAAGCCGACGACGGTGGCCCCGACGACCACCCCGAAGCCGACCGCCGCGCCCCCGACCACCGCGCCCCCGACCACCGCGAGCCCCGTGCCGACGCAGACCAGCCAGACCTGGAACTCGGACTTCAGCGCGTCCGGGTTCGGCCGTTTCGACGACACCCCGTGGAACAACGTGGGGGCGAGCGCTCCGACGATCATCAGCTCCCCCGTGACCTCCGGCGCGAAGGCGGCGCAGTTCACGATGCCGGCAGGCGGCACGCGCACGGAGATCGTCCCGACCACGGCCGAGTTCACCGAGGGCCAGGAGCGCTGGTTCCGGTTCTCCTTCTACCTGCCGGCCGGGTTCCCGACGCAGGTCAACTCGTGGCAGGTGCTCACCCAGTGGAAGAACGACGGTGAGGGCTCCCCGCCGCTCGAGATCACCGCGGGCAGCGGCAACCTCAAGCTGGAGGGCGGATACGGCTACCCCGGTACCCCGCAGACGTTCAGCCAGGTCATCGGCCCGGCGACGACGGGCAAGCGGACCGACCTGATCGTCCACGTCGTGTTCTCCCGCGACCCGTCGCGCGGCACCGTCGACGTCTGGCGGGACGGCACCCAGGCGATCTCGGGCTACAAGCCGACCGGCGGCACGCTCTACCCGACGACCGCCGCCTCGACCGACACCGTCGCCTCCTACTGGAAGATGGGTATCTACCGCGACTCGGCGATCACCCAGCAGGCCCAGTACACGATCGAGGGCGCGAAGGTCGGCAACACCGCGGCGCAGGTGTCGAACTGACGGGTCACCGGCCCGTCAGAGCGGCGCCGAGCAGGGCGGTCATGGCCGCGAGGTGCCGCCGGTCGGCCTCGGCGTCGTGGGTGGGGTTGTCCGGGACGGCGAAGCCGTGTGCGGCGGGATAGGTCTCGATGGTGGCGTCCAGGCCGGCCGCGTCGAAGGCCTGCTGCAGCCGCTCGTGCTGATCGGCACCGAAGACGGCGTCGTCGGTGGCCGCCCCGATGTACACGGCCGCCCGTATCCGGTCCGCGAGGAGGTGCGGGCTGGTCGGGTCGTCGGCGACGGCGAGGTTGCCACCGTGGAACGTGGCGGCGGCCGCGACGACGTCGGGATGGTGCCCGGCGGCCCGGAGGGCCATGCCGCCCCCGAAGCAGTAACCCACCACGCCGACCCGGCCGCCGGCCACCTCGGACCGCGCCGTGAGGGCGCCGAGGAACGCGCCGGCGTCGCGGACGACGTGGTCCGGGGTCACGGTCCCGGCGAGTGCCCCGAGCCGGGCGAGCTCCGCCGGGTCGTCGAAGAGCGTCGCGGTGTCGAACGCCTCGTAGGGCGTGCGGTAGTAGATGTCGGGCAGCAGCACGGCGTAGCCGCGCTCGGCGAGCCGGTCGGCCATCGCGGAGAAGGTCTCCCGGACCCCGCCTGCGTCCGGGTAGTAGAGGACTCCCGGCCGCGGCGCAGCGTCATCGGTCGTGTGGAGCGTGGCCCGGCACGCGCCGTCGGCGGTCTCGATGAGGGTGTCGATACGAGTCACGGGGCTTCTCCTCCGGCAGCGGGGTCGAGGAGATCGTCGGGCATCACGGGGCTCGGCGGCCCTGAATCTCGCTCTCGGCGGACACGGCAGGAAAGGACGGGTACGGACGTTCCGTCACCGACAGGATCTCCCGTCCACCGGAGAATGCATCTCAATGGGTGACGGCATCGGTGATGGTTTCGCGGAAAGTCATGATGTTCGCCTGATCGGACCCCCAGAACGGCTAATACTCGTCATGATCGTGACGACTCCCTGCACGGAGCAGTGTTGCGTGAGGGGGAGCCATGACCGGCGGGGTGGAGTCATATCGGCCTGAGGGCCGTCGTCGGCGAGGCGCGGTGCTCGTCGCCACCCTGGGGGCGCTCGCGCTGCTGATCGGGGTCCTCGCCTCGACCGTCGGCGGTGCGGGGCAGGCGGAGGCCGCGACGATCACGGGCAAGATCGCCAACTACGGGGGCGGCTGCCTGGAGAACGCCAAGAACTCGACCGCGAACAACAACCCGCAGCAGATGAACTACTGCGGGACGAACGCCGGTCAGCAGTGGTCCCGCTATTCCGACGGCACCATCCGCGTGCAGGGCCGGTGCATCGACACCCTCAACGGGGCGACCGGGAACGCCACCCGGGTCGTTCTCGTGGCCTGCTCGACGACCTCGACGTCGCAGAAGTGGACGATCGTCGCGAGCGGAGTGGTCCAGAACCAGAAGTCGAAGACGTGCCTCGCGCCGCTGAACAACAAGATCGCCGCGAACGTCGTCGTCACGATCTCCACCTGTGCGAACACCACCGCGCAGAAATGGGCCGTGCCCGCCCTGTCCACGCCGACGACCACGACGCCGCCGCCACCGCCGACCACGACGACGACGGTGCCGCCGACGACCACCACCACGGTGCCGCCGACCACGACGACGACCGTGCCGCCGCCGACCACGACCACCACGGTGCCGCCGACCAGCACCACGGACCCCACGACGACCACGGATCCCACGACGACCGTGCTGCCGACGACCACGGACCCCACGACGACCGTGCTGCCGACGACCACCACGGATCCGACGACGACCACGGTGCCGCCGACCACGACGACGACCGTGCCGCCCACCACCACCACGACGACCGCGCCGCCGACGACCACCACGACGCCGCCGCCGGTCCAGACCCAGCAGAGCTGGAACTCGGACTTCACCGCGTCCGGGCTCGGGAAGTTCGACGACACCCCGTGGAACAACGTCGGTGCGAGCGCCCCCGTCATCGTCAACTCGCCCGTGACGTCCGGGTCGAAGGCCCTGCAGTTCACGATGCCCGCGAAGGGCACGCGCACCGAGGTCGTCCCGACGACGGCCGAGTTCGGCGAGGGGCAGGACCGCTGGTTCCGGTTCTCGTTCTATCTCCCCGCGAACTTCCCGACCCAGGTCACGACCTGGCAGGTGATCACCCAGTGGAAGAACGACGGTGACGGCTCACCGCCGCTGGAGATCACCGTCGGCAAGGGGAACCTCAACCTCGAGGGCGGCTACGGCTACCCCGGCACCCCGAAGACGTTCGCGCAGACCCTCGCGCCGGCGACCACCGGGCAGCGGACCGACCTGATCCTGCACGTGCTCTTCTCGCGGGACCCGAGCAAGGGAACCGTCGACATCTGGAGGAACGGGACGCCGGTGCTCTCGGGCTACAAGCCGGCGGGCGGGACGCTGTACCCGACCACCGCGGCCGCCACGGCCACCTCGGAGTCCTACTGGAAGATGGGGATCTACCGGGACTCGGCCATCAAGGACCCGGCCCAGTACACGATCGAGGGCGCGAAGGTCGGGAACACCCAGGCCCAGGTCGCCAACTGATCCCACCGAGTGGGCGCCCACGGTCGGCGAGGCAGCCGTGGGGGCCCACTCGGCAGGGTGGCGCGGACCGTCAGGAAGCCGGCAGCTTCTGCAGTGCGTCGCCCAGCGAGCGCTCCGCGGCGTCGGCCAGACCCTTCAGCGCGGTCAGCATCAACGGCGTGGCGAGCTTCGCCGCGCCGTGGAAGGTGAACGTGGCGGTGTAGCTCACCGTCGTGCCGCCACCGTCCGCGCCGGTGAACGTCATCTCGTCCTCGCTGGTCACCGTCTTGTTCCGGCCGACGATCCGCAGACGCGAGGGCTCGTCGGCCTCGAGGGTGTAGGTGAGCGTGGTCTGCCGGCCACGGAACTCGGAGACGTTGGTCCACTGCTTGCCGACGGCGACGGGCGTGGAGGGGTCGACCGGGTCGCAGGAGATCGTGCCCGCGTCCCACTCGGGGGCGTTCCCGAAGTCGCGCAGGTAGGCGCGGACCACGTCGAGCGGGGCGGGCGTGGTCACGGTGCGGGTCACGGTCGGCATGCCCCCGGCATACCCGCACGGGGTCCCGGCTACCGTTTTCCTCCATGAGCGAGCCTGACCTGGTCATCGTGGGCTCGGGCTTCTTCGGCCTGACGATCGCCGAGCGCGCCGCGACGCAGCTGGACAAGCGCGTCCTCGTGGTCGACCGCCGGTCCCACCTCGGCGGCAACGCGTACTCGGAGCCGGACCCCGAGACGGGGATCGAGGTGCACCGTTACGGCGCGCACCTGTTCCACACGTCGAACGAGCGCGTGTGGTCCTACGTCAACCAGTTCACCGACTTCACGGGCTACCAGCACCGCGTCTTCACGATCTACGACGGCCGCGTCTACCCGATGCCGGTGAACCTCGCGACGATCTGCGAGTACGCCGGCAGGGCCATGTCGCCGGACGAGGCGCGGGCCTGGGTCGCGGAGCACGCCGCCGAGATCGACGTGGACCGGGCGGAGAACTTCGAGGAGAAGGGCGTCGCGCTCGTCGGCCGCCCGCTGTACGAGGCGTTCTTCGCGGGCTACACCGCCAAGCAGTGGCAGACCGACCCGAAGAACCTGCCGGCCTCGATCGTCTCCCGGCTGCCGGTGCGCTACACCTTCGACAACCGGTACTTCAGCGACACCCACGAGGGCCTGCCGGTCGACGGCTACACCGCCTGGCTCGAGCGAATGGCCGACCACCCGAACATCGAGGTCCGCCTCGATACCGACTGGTTCGACATCCGCGACTCGTTGCCTGCCGACGTGCCGACGGTCTACACCGGCCCGCTCGACCGCTACTTCGACTTCTGCGAGGGCGAGCTGGGCTGGCGGACGTTGGACTTCGTGTCCGAGGTCGTGACCACCACCGGCGACTTCCAGGGCACCCCGGTCATGAACTACGCCGACCGCGACGTCCCGTTCACCCGCATCCACGAGTTCCGGCACTTCCACCCGGAGCGGACGAACTACCCGAGCGACAAGACGGTGATCGTGCGGGAGTACTCCCGCTTCGCGGAGTCCGGCGACGAGCCGTACTACCCGATCAACACCCCGGAGGACCGCGCCAAGCTCGAGCGCTACCGCGAGCTCGCCCGCAAGGAGGCGACGAACCGGAAGGTGCTCTTCGGCGGCAGGCTCGGGACCTACAAGTACCTCGACATGCACATGGCGATCGGGTCGGCGCTGACGATGTTCGACAACCGCATCGCCCCGTGGTTCACCGAGGGCGCCGATTTCGACGGAGCCGACCCGCTCGAGGGCTGACCCGGCGGGGTGACCGGGGCGTCCCGCCGATCCCGTCCGCCCTGCCCGCTACCGTCGGAGCATGACGAGCACGCAGGAGGGCCGGTCGACCGTGGAGCTGACGGTGCGTGATGCCGAGTCCGCCCTGCTCCAGCGGATCATCCTGCCCCGGCCCGCCGACCCCGCGACGGTGCGCGCGCTGTACCTCGACGAGGGCACCGCGACGAGCCTGTGCTCGGCCGCGCCCACGGCGGAGCGCCCCGGCACGGTCAACACCGAGGCCGACGACTTCGTCCTGCACCTGGCCTCCTCCGGTGGCAGGCACGCCGAGGTCCTCTCCCGCACGAGCGTGCGGATCCCGGAGGGCACCGAGACGTCGTTCGCGGCGTACTTCAACGCCTTCCCGGCCTCGTACTGGCGGCGCTGGTCGATCCTCGACTCGGTCCACCTGCGCCTTCACCTGGCGGGGGCAGGCCGGGTCGACGTCTACCGCTCCACCGCGCGCGGCGTGCCCGTCCACGTCCACGGCGAGATCGTCTCGGGCGAGGCCGCACTCGACATCCCCGTGCCGCTGCGCCCCTTCGAGGACGGCGGCTGGATCTGGTTCGACCTGTCCAGCGAGACCGCACCGCTCGAGCTGGTCGACGGCGGCTGGTACGCCGACCGCGAGGCTCCCGGCCGCGCCGCCGTCACCGTCGGGATGCCGACGTTCAACCGCCCGACGGACTGCGTGGCCACCCTCCGCGCGCTCGGTGAGGACCCGCTCGTCCGGGACGTCCTCACCGCGGTCGTCATCCCCGACCAGGGGACGTCCAAGGTGCGCGAGCAGGACGGGTACGACGAGGCCTCGGCCCTGCTCGGCGACCGGCTGCGGATCATCGACCAGCCCAACCTCGGCGGCTCCGGCGGCTACAGCCGCATCATGTTCGAGGCGCTCGAGCACACCGACTGCGAGCACATCCTGTTCATGGACGACGACGTCGTCCTCGAACCGGACTCCGTGCTGCGGGCACTCGCGTTCGCCCGGTTCGCGCGGGACCCGATGCTGGTCGGCGGGCAGATGCTCTCGCTGCAGGCCCGCTCGCACCTGCACGCCATGGGCGAGGTCGTCGACCGCCAGACCTTCTTCTGGCAGCTGGCGCCGAACACCCATGACGACCACGACTTCGCCGTCGACTCGCTGCGCGAGACGCTCTGGATGCACCGCCGCACCGACGTCGACTACAACGCCTGGTGGATGTGCCTGATCCCCCGCGTCGTCGCCGAGCAGGTCGGCCAGCCGCTGCCGCTGTTCATCAAGTGGGACGACTGCGAGTACGGGCTGCGCGCCGGCGCGGCCGGGTTCCCGACGGCGACCGTCCCCGGCGTCGCGATCTGGCACCTGAGCTTCGTCGAGAAGGACGACAGTTCCGACTGGCAGGCCTACTTCCACGCCCGCAACCGGCTCGTCGTCGCCGCCCTGCACGGCCCCGACGACCCGAAGGCGATGCTGCTCGACTCGCTCAAGCGCACGCTGCGGCACCTGTTCCTGCTGGAGTACTCGGCGATCGCGCTGCACCAGATGGCGATGCGTGACTTCCTCTCGGGCCCGAGAGCGCTGTTCGGGTCGCTCCCGACGGCGCTCGGCGCGGTCCGGGCGGCGCGCGCCCGTTATCCCGACGGGAAGGTCCACCCCAGCGCACGGGACCTGCCCGAGCCGCCGATCGGCGCGCTGGCCGCGCAGCTCTGGCCGCAGCCGCCGCTCGGGAAGGTCGCGCAGGCCAAGGCACTGGTGGGAGCGCTGCGCCACCAGCTGCGCGCGGCCGACCCGAGTAGCCACGAGCGCCCCCAGCGCAACGTTCCCGCCGAGCACGGGACGTGGTTCCTGCTCTCCCGGCTCGACGGGGCCACCGTCTCCACCTCCGACGGGACGGGGGTCACCTACCGCAAGCGCGACCGCAAGCAGTTCTGGGAACTGCTGCGCGTCTCGGTCGCCCTGCACCAGCACGTGCTGCGCTCCTGGCCCGCGCTGCGCCGTCGCTACCGCGAGGCCATGCCCGAGCTGGTCAGCCGCGAGGCGTGGGACGAGCAGGTGTTCCGCCGCTTCTAGGCGGGCTCGGCAGGCTAGGCGGGCTCGGCGAGCGCGGCCTCGTCCGCGAGTCGATCGAGCAGCAGGTCACGCAGCAGCAGGTCCGCCTGCCCGAACCCCTCGGCCCGGATCCGGGCGCCGTCGAGGCCCAGTGCGGTCTCCAGGACGTGCGCGCCGGTGCCGTCGAGGGCTTCCCGCGCGTCCTCGATCGCGAACCGGCCCCGCGTCCGCCCGCCGTAGCCGACGACGGCCACGACGGTCCCCGACCAGTCGGTGCCCGCCAGGTCGGCGAGCACGCTGCGGGCCCCCGCCCGCAGGTACTCGGGGACGAGGACCAGGGCCGCCGCCCCGTCGGGGAGACCGCCCACGACGCGGTGGCGGGCGACGCCGTCGGCGAGCCAGTCGGCCAGCCGCTCGCCGAACACCGCCCGGCGCAGGTGGGGTCGGACCACGATCGACACGTGCTCCCCGACGTTCACCCCGGCCTCCCCTCGCCCCCGCGGCGTCCGCACCGCTGCTTCACAACGCCTTGACGGTCGACACACCGTGGCGGACGACGGGGGTCGGCCTCAACGCATTTGGCGACGAGCGGACCGAAGGGCCCCCGTACCCGGACCGGTCGGGCCGGTCACGGGGGCGGATCGGGCGGTGCCATCATCGGCGGATGGCGCAGCAGGAGACCGAGGCGAAGCAGGAACCGGCCGCACCGGACGGGACGGCACAGAAGGGCACCGAGCAGGAGCCCGCCGGGCAGGAGGCGGCGGGTCGGCACGCGGCCTCCGACGCCCCGCCGGCCGAGCAGGCGACCGGGAAATCGGCGCAGGCTCCGTCGGAGGCGCCGACCGAGACGTCGGCGCAGGCCCCGTCGGAGGCACCGACCCAGAAGGCCGCTCCCGCGGACGCGCCCACCGAGCGCTCGACCACCCCGGGGCAGCCCCGCGGCGGGGCGGACACGTCCTGGGCCGAGCCCGAGCACACCGGGACCACCCGCCACCGGTCGGTCGACGTGGGGGAGCTCGCCTGGCGGACCGGGAACGTGCTCGCGACGGTCATCCGGACGCTGGCGCTGCTGTTCGCCCTCGTCCTGATCGTCAACGTCGTGCTCGTGCTCGTCGGCGTGAACCCGGCCAACGGCGTCGCGCAGTTCGTCAGCGGCGCGGCGAACCTCGTCATCCTCGGGTTCCGGGACCTCTTCGTGCCGGCCAACCCGATCCTGATGATCATCGTGAACTCGCTGATCGCCGCGGCCTTCTGGGTCTTTGTGGGCGAGCTGGTGTCGCGGGTGATCCGGTTCCTGGCCGCCCGGGTCAAGTAGCGTCGCGCCCTTGATCAGGGGCACAGCAGGCAGGGGTCAGCCCGGCGGGGTCTGCGCTGTGTGCCCCTCGTGGACCGCAGCCGGAGCGCGCAACCGGGTGAAGTGAGCCGGGTCAGACCGGGGTCGTCGTCGTGGACGCGGCCCCGGCGCCCAGCCGACCGGGCACCCCACGCACCGGGATCAGGGCGGCGAGCCCGAGCAGCAGGACGATCCCGATCCCCGCGATGCCCCAGCGCTGCTCCCCGAAGAGCGTGATGAACAGGCTGAACAGCGCGGGGGCGAGGAAGCTGACCGCGCGGCCGGTCGTCGCGTAGAGCCCGAACAGCTCGCCCTCGCGCCCGGGCGGGACCAGGCGGGCCAGGTAGCTGCGCGAGCACGCCTGGGCCGGCCCGACGAACAGCGACAGGAACAGTCCGCCGATCCAGAACGCCGACTTCCCCGACGCCGGGAGCAGTGCGGCCGCGACGATCACGAGCGCGATCAGCGAGACGACGATGACCCGCTTCGGGCCGATGCGGTCGTCGAGCATGCCGCCCACCACGGCGCCGAGCGCGGAGACCACGTTCGCCGCGATCGCGAAGAAGATGACCTCGGTCTGGCTCAGCCCGAACGTGCCCGCCGCCAGCACGCCGCCGAACGTGAAGACCGCGGTGAGCCCGTCGCGGTAGATCGCGCTCGCGACGAGGAAGCCCAGCAGGTTCCGGTCGGTGTGGCTCAGGGCCACGAGACGGCGCACGAGCAGCGCGTAGGAGCCGAACCACCCGACCTGGGCGGCCTCGGAGTCGCCGGGGGGCGCGGGGTAGGGGAACCGCATGAACAGCACCGGGATCGCCCACACCGCGAACCACGCCGCGCAGACCAGCGCGATCACCCGCGGGCCCATGTCCGGGGACGCGAACGTGATCGCCCCGATCGGCGCGATGAACAGCAGCAGGCAGGCGATCAGCAGCACGATCCCGCCGAGGTAGCCCGCCGACCAGCCGACCCCGGAGACCCAGCCGGTGCGCCCGGGCGGGGCGAGCCGGTAGATCATCGCGTTGTACTCGACCTGCGCGAGCTCGTAGGCGAACGTGCCCACTCCGAGCAGCACGAGCCCGAGCAGCAGGTACGAGGGCGAGCTCTGGACGAAGAACATCAGGGCGGTCGCCGCCACGATCACCGCGGTGAGCATCCCGAGGCGGCGTTGGCGGCCCTGTTCGGCCCCGGCGGCGTCGCTGCGCTGCCCGTACACCGGGGCGGTGAGGGCGACGAGCACGCCGGCGATCGCGATGGTGTTCGCGAGCGAGGCCGACCCGGAGGCCTCGTCCGCGGCGACGCCCGAGGTCAGGTAGACGGTGAAGACGAACGTCGTGATGACGGCGTTGAAGGCCGCGGAACCCCAGTCCCAGGCGGCCCAGGCGACCAGTGGACCCAGCGTGCGCGGCGGCGCGGCGGCCTGCTCGGTGGACACGGGAGCGGACGCTATCGGGTCCGCGCGCGGCGAGCCGGAGTGCGACACGGAGCGGGACCGCTGGGCGCGCGGCGTCATCCTCCCGGCGCAGCTGGAGAACGCCGTCGAGATCGGATGGACAGCACAGCGTGATAGGGCCGTGATCTCGGGCGAGTGACTGGACCTGGTGGGTGAGCATGGCTCGTGACGGAAGGGCATGTGTTCGCAAAAGGTGGCGACGAACGGTGTCCACGAAGGAGTGAGGAACTGTCGCCCCGGAGCGCCGACCCCTTGTCGGACACCTGGCGTCGAAATCTGATTACGTTCCGCCACGCGATCGACAGGTCGCCCCGAAGACCAGATCGAGAGGACACACCGTGGGAGTTTTCCGCAAGGCCGTGCTGGCGACGTCGCTGATCGGCGCCGGTCTCGCGAGCACGACGGGTGCCGCGTTCGCGCACGACAACGACGGCGGGACCGTGCAGAAGGGTCTCATCAACTCGAGCGACTTCGCGCCGAACACCTCGCTGGACGCCTGCAACAACGACGTCCCGGTCAACGCGCTCGGCGTCCAGGTCCCGGTCCAGGACCTCGCGGGTTCGATCCCGCTGCTCTCGAAGGCCGAGAAGGGCAACACGGCGACCAACGCCAAGTCCTGCCACAACCCGATCTCCGCCTCGAACTGAGGCCGCGGGTCCCGTGGACCCGATCCGGTGACGCGCCCGACACGCCAGCTCCCCCTGACGGCGTGGCGGGCGCGTCGTCGTGTGCAGGGCGGACTAGCGTCGTGACGCACCTGCCGTGACGCCGACCGTCGAGAACCAGGGGGACCACGGGTGCTGAAGGGCTTCAAGGACTTCCTCCTTCGGGGCAACGTGGTCGACCTCGCCGTCGCCGTGGTCATCGGCGCCGCCTTCACCGCGGTCGTCACGGCCTTCACGAGTGCGTTCCTCAAGCCGCTCATCCAGCTGATCTCCGGCGGGGGCCAGTTCGCGGGCACGTTCGTCGTGAACGGCGTCGTCTTCGACTACGCGTCGCTCGTGAACGCCGTCATCACGTTCCTCCTCACGGCCGCCGTCATCTACTTCCTCGTCGTGATGCCGCTCAACGTGATCCAGGAGCGCCGCAAGCGCGGCGAGGAGGCCGGCCCCGCCGAGCCGACCGACGTCGAACTGCTCGTCGAGATCCGCGACCTGCTCAAGGCGCAGTCGCGCTCGCCCCGCGGGAGCGGTCGCGACGAGGACGGCGGGACCGCCGGGCGGATCCCCCACCAGGAGCGCTGAGCGCCCGGGGTCGCGGCCGGCTACGTCTGGCTCGCCCAGTAGCCGAACGAGTGGTAGTCGGGGTACGGGGCGAGGAAGGGCTGCTGCGGTCCGAGGGTCACCGCGAGGTCGGAGCCCGTGACGTCGGCGCCGGGGACGGTGAACGACGACTGCGCCCACGACCCGTCGGCCGTGGCGAAGGTCCAGTCGCCCACCCCGTGCCCGGCCGCGCCGACGGCGACCACCCCCGCGGAGGTGTTGCGGTCCTTCTGCTGTCGACCACGACCCGCCCGCCGGGGTCGGTCTGGTTCCGGACCTCGGTCTGGTCGCCGATCCCGATCAGGGCGCGGTCGACGCCGTAACCGTGGGCGGCCTCGTCGGCGGGATGCAGGTGGATGTAGACGTCGTCGAGCGGCGGGACGAACCGGCCCTGGTTGTACGCCGCGTTGACGACGACCGCGGCGACGGCGACGAGGAGGGCGAACATCCCGACCGCGATCACGCTGCCGTCGGGTCGGCGCCTCCTGTGGGGGTCGAGGTGATCCCCGTGTGGGTGATCCCCTGTCACATCCGGGCGCGGCGCTTCGTGACCGAGGCCCGGATCGGCCATCGTCTGACCCCTGGTCACGACACGTTCCTCCTCGCCACGCCTCCCCCGGCCGTGACCCGGTCACAGTAGAAGGACGGCCGGGTGCGCCGGAGCGCGGGTCGTGGAGCGACCGTGCGTGACCAGCGACGTCGCGGCAGGAGCGGTGACGGGCTCCACTCCACCGGGGAGGCGCCCGCGCCGCCCGGTCGGGTCGCCGGAGCGGGCTGACGGGGACCGGCGGTGACCCAGTGTGTCGGGCATGACCTGACGAGCTGACGACCCTCGGAACTGTCTCGCTCGATCCACTGAACGGAGTATCAGGAATCGGCCGCATGCTGCCGTTCCTCAGGTCGAGCGTCGCGGTCACCGCATCGGGACGCCGCAGTCCATGACGGTCGGGGAGGCAGCACGGTGGGAACGCTGACGGCGCTCACGACACGGTCGAGCCGCGGGTCGTACCCGGACGTGGCGACCGGCTTCACGCGCCTGCCCACGACCCCGCTGGCCGCCGTCCCGGCCGCGGGATCGCCGGTCGGGTCCGCGGCGACGGCCCTGGCCTCGGCCCCGGCGCCCGCGGCGGCACCCACGGTTCTGCCGCTGCCGCGCACGCGCGGGACCTCACCCACGCCGGCCGTCAGCGTGCCCGCGCCGCCACGGCCGTCGGCGACTCCCGACGCGCCCGTCCTCCCGCTCACCCGGGGCGACATCCCCCAGCTGACCGGCCTGCGGTTCGTCGCCGCGGTGTGGGTGCTCCTCCTGCACGCGTCGTACGTGCCCGGCGACGTCTTCGCCCGCTGGACGGCACCGATCGCCCCGCTGGTGGCCGCGGGCCCGCTCGGGGTGGACCTGTTCTTCGTGCTCTCCGGGCTGGTGCTCACCCGTGCCTACCTGGAGCGGCTGGGGCGCCGCCCGTCGGCGCGGGGCACGCTCCGGTTCGTGCGGGCCCGCATGGCCCGCGTGTGGCCGCTCTACGCGGCGGTGACCGTCGTCTTCGGGCTCTGGTGCACCGCGCGGAAGGTGTTCGGCCACGACGGCGTCGTGACCTGGCAGACCCCGCAGCCCGACCTGGGGCCCCTGGGCTGGCTGCGGCAGCTGACCATGACCCAGCTGTGGGGCTCGCGCGGCATCGAGGGCATCTCGTTCGTGCTGCCCGCCTGGTCGGTGAGCGCCGAGTGGTTGGCGTACCTGGCATTCCCGCTGCTCGTCCTGGGCGCGTGGCGGATTCGGAACTGGCCGCTGTCCGTCCTGGGTGCGCTCGCCGTCCTCACGGCCTCACCGATCGCGCTGGGCTCGCTGATGTCGGCGGACTCGGGCGAGACCGGCGCGTGGGCCTGGGCGCTGCGCATCGGCGGCGGGTTCACCTCGGGCATGCTCACGTGGCTCGTGGTGGCCCGGATCGAGCGGACGCCGCAGGTGGAACTCTGGGCCCAGCGGATCGTCCTCGCGGTCATCGCCGAGACGGTGCTGGTGGCCTACTGGGCCGCGTCCGCCCCGGCGTCGGCGGCCATCCCGGCGGCGGACCGGCTCTGGTTCGCGGTGCCGATGTTCCCGCTGCTGCTCGGGGCGCTGTGCCTGGCCAAGGGCGGCGTGGTGCGCTTCCTCTCGCACGAGCGGCTCCAGCACGGCGGCCGGATCTCCTACGCGATCTACCTGGTGCACTTCCCGATCATCGAGATCACCGTGGTGGCGATGACCCGGTTCCCGGCGCTCGCCCCGAACAGCTCGCTCGCCGCCCTCGCGGTGCCGCACGTGCTGGCCGGGTCGGTGCTGGTGGCGCACCTCGCGTACCGGTGGATCGAGCAGCCGGCCCGCCGGTGGTGCGCTCCGCGCTCGTGAGCGGGAGGCCACCTACACCGGCAGGCGGCGGAAGATCGGGCGCGGGATGTGGCGCAGCACCGTCATCACGGCGCGCAGCGGGGCCGGAGCCCACACCAGTTCGCGGCCCTTGGTCACGGCGTCGACCGCGACCTCGGCGACCTTCTCCGGTGTGGTCGAGAGCGGGGCGGCGTCCATGCCCGTCGTCATCTTCGTGTGCACGAAGCCCGGGCGGACGATCGTCACGCCGATCCCGTCGCCGCGCAGCGCCTCGGTGAGCCCGGTGTAGAAGGCGTCCATCCCGGCCTTCGTCGAGCCGTAGACGAAGTTCGAGCGCCGCGCCCGCTCCCCGGCCACGCTCGAGAGCGCGACGATGTGGCCGTGGCCCTGGCGGCGGAACTCGGCGGCGAGCGCGACGCCGACCGACACCGCGGCCACGTAGTTCACCTCGGCGAGCGCGACCGCGACGTCGATGTCCTGCCAGGCGGTCTCCTGGTCACCGAGGAGACCGAACGCCACCACCGCGACGTCGATGTCCCCGCCGGAGAAGGCCTTGCGCACGGTCTCGGTGTGCGCGGCGGCGTCCTTGGCGTCGAACTCGAGGGTCTCGACGTGCCCGCCCCCGCGCTCCAGCCGGGCGGCGGCCTCGGCGAGGCCGGGCGACTGCCTGCCCGCCAGGACGATGCGGACGGGACCGCCGGCGAGGTAGCGCTCGGCGATCGCGAGACCGATCTCGGAGGTGCCCCCGAGCAGGAGCAGGGATGACGGGTGCCCGACGGCGTCGATCATGGAAATCCTGTCAGTCGATGTCAGCTGTCGTTCGGTGTCAGGTGCGAAGGTGCAGGTCAGGACGTCAGCGCGAGACGACGCGACATGTCGGAGGCGAACACGCCGTCCGGGTCGACCGCATCGCGCACCTTGCGCCACTCGTCCAGTCGCGGGTACATCGCCGCGAACGACGCGGCGTCGGTGCGGGAGTCCTTGGCCGTGTAGAGCCGGCCGCCCATGGCGAGGACGCGCTCGTCGAGACCCCGGCAGAACTCCCCGAGCCCGTCGACGATCGGGAAGTCGACGCAGATGTTCCAGCCCGGCATCGGGAACGAGAGCGGCGCCCGGTTCCCCTCGCCGAACTTCTTGAAGACATTCAGGAACGAGACGTGTCCCGACGCGGCGATGTCGGCGACGATCGACCGGAACTCGGCCTCGGCCGCCAGCGGCACGATGAACTGGTACTGCAGGAAGCCCTTCGAGCCGTAGGCCCGGTTCCAGTCCCCGAACAGGTCGAGCGGGTGGTAGAAGGCCGTGAGGTTCTGGACCTGGCCGCGCTTGTTCTTCGTCTTGCGGTAGTAGAGCTCGCCGATCGCCGAGAACGTCAGCTTGTTGGCCAGCCCGTTCGGGAAGACGTCGGGCAGCGTCGCGAGCTGGGGGGCGTCGAAGCGCAGCGGGTCGCGCCGCAGCTTCTCCGGCAGCTCGTCGAGCCGGGCCAGCGACCCGCGGCCCAGCGCCGCCCGGCCGAGCTTCGGGCCGGTGGAGATCGAGTCGAACCAGGCGGACGAGTAGTCGTAGGCCTCGTCCGAGCCGTCCGAGAAGCGCTCGATCGTCTCGTCGAGGTTCGCGGTGCGCTCGGTGTCCGCGACGAAGTAGGCGGTCTCGGTCTTCGTCATCCGCACCCGCGCCCGCAGGATGATCCCGGTCAGCCCGATGCCGCCGACCGTCGCCCAGAACAGCTCCGACTCCGGACCGTCCGGCTCGATGTGGCGCACGTCCCCGGAGGCGGTGAGCAGGTCCATCGACACGACGTGGTTGCCGAAGCTGCCGTGCGAATGGTGGTTCTTGCCGTGGATGTCGCTCGCGATCGCGCCGCCGATGGTGACCTGGCGGGTGCCCGGCAGCACCGGGACCCACAGGCCGAAGGGCAGCGCGATCCGCATCAGCTGGTCCAGGGACACGCCCGCGTCCAGGTCGACCAGACCGGACTCGGCGTCGATCGCGTGGACCCGGTCGCGCGAGGTCATGTCGACGACGAGGCCGCCCGCGTTCTGCGCCGGGTCGCCGTAGGAGCGGCCGAGGCCACGGGCGATGACACCGCGGGAACCCGCGGACGCGAGCGTCTCGGCGAGACGCTCGTCCGAGGTGACCTCGTCGCCGGACAGCACGGTGGCCCGGCTCGGGGCGGTCCGCGCCCAGCCGACCAGGGTCTTCACGGTGCGTGGCATCGGGATCGAGGCTAGCGCGCGACGCTGCGTGGCCTGCTCGGAGGTGCTAACTCTCGCCGATGGAGAGCGGGCCCGGCGTCGAGAACCCCGACTGCCGGACCTCGGTCCGCGTCACCGTCGGCGCGACCAGGGGGGTCATCGGGACCCAGCGCTCCAGGCTCGCGATGTCGGTCAGCGGCAGGCCCGGCAGGTAGACGGGGTAACGGACCTGGCGGACCAGGGCACGCGCCGTCGTCCACGGACCGCCCTGCGAGGCGGTGTAGCTGATGAAGCCCGACTGGGCCTCGCTGCGCGCGTCGGTCGAGATCCGCCAGCCCGGCAGGGTCGCGATCCCGTCGTGCAGCGGCGGGAACGGCGCGCAGGGGAACAGGAAGGCCCCCGGCCAGTCGTCGGCCGCGGGTGTCCCCGGAGGCAGGACCTCGTCCCACGGGACCAGCCGGGCGATCCGCGGCGCGGAGAACCCCCGGGCGGCGGGGGTGTCGGCCGTGCTGGCCAGCCGGACCGCGTTCCAGCGGGAGCTCAGGGCGGGATCGAGGCGGAGGTCCCGCGAGCGCGGTGCGTCGACCGACGCCGAGCCCGAGTACTGGGTGGCGCCCTCGTCGAGCGGGACCCGCAGCCCGGGCGTGAACGCGCCGGACGGGTCACGGGCGCCGAACTCGGCGACGACGTCCCCGTGCGCCTCCGGTCCGGTCATGGTCACGACGACGGGCCCCGGCGCCTCCGGTCCCGACGGCGCGGCGGGACCGGGCAGCGCGAACCATCCGCTGGTGACGCCGGGCCCGCGCCAGGCCGGGAGCGTGGCGCCGGCCATCGAGGGTCCGCCGGGGTCCGTCCCGGGGGCCGGGCCGGGACCGTCGGCGGTGAGCAGGCCGGCGAGCGGGTCGGGCTCGACGCGCAGCCGGTCGGCGATCCCGCACGAGCGCCCGTGCAGCGAGGCCACCGAGTCCGACGCGAGGGTGTAGGAGTCGCGGCGCTGCACCGCGGTGCGGGCGAAGCTCAGGACCTCGATGGCGACGACGAGCACGACCACCGCGATCGCCAGGGCCGGCGCGAGGCCGAGCAGCCGCGCATCCCCCGGGTCAGGAAAGTCTCGTTCCTGACGCCCAGTGTCAGTTTTTCGACTCTCACGGCCCAGCGTCCGCCGGATCGCCACCACCGCGAGGGCCGCGGCGAGCACCACGCCCACCACCAGGACGGCGTCGGCGAACCGGATCCCGCCGAGCTGCGGCGAGATCGTCGACCAGGTGATCGCGTAGCTCGAGATCCAGTGCCACTGGTTGAACCCCGCCAACGTGAGCCCCGAGGTGCCCGCCGCCAGCGCCACCGCCCACGCCGCCCGCCGCGGGGCGCGCTCGGCGTCGGCGGGGGCGCGCAGCCAGGCGTCGAGCGCCAGCAGCGTCGTCGCCGTCCCGAGCACCGCGAACGCCCCGAAGTGGTGGGTCCACTTGGTCGGGGTCAAGGCCAGCGTCACGAGCGAGAGGAGGGTGGCGACGACGAGCCGGTGCGCCGCCGCCGGCCGCGGCATCCGCGCGAAGGCGAGCGCGCCGAAGGCGAGGGCGAGCAGCAGCACCGGGGCGCGGCGCCCCAGGTTGCCCTCGGCGTTCCCGGTCGTCAGCAGTGAGGTGTAGCGGACGTACTCGTCGGTCCACGGCCGGTCGCCGCCGACGAGCGTGCGGATGCCGACCGAGTCGAGCACGGAGGCCCACGTCTGGTCGGCGTAGACGAGCACGAGCGTCAGACCCAGGGCGGCGATCCCGACGACGACGAGCGCGACGACGCCGAGGGCCTCCGCGCGCACCAGCCGGACGAGCGGGACGACCGCCGCCAGCAGCGGCGCGAACGCCATGAGCCCGGTGGGCGTGACGGCGAGCGTGATCCCGGCGACGAGGAGGGCGACGACGAGCGGGGTCACCGACCGCCGCTCCACGGCCCGCTCGGTCAGCACGAACACGGCCGTCGAGCCGACGAGCACCCACGGTTCCGGACGCACGCCGAGGTCGTAGGGGAGCCACCACGCCAGGTAGACGATCCCCGCGAGCCACGGGACGAGGCGGGGGAGGCGGTCCAGGCCCAGCCGGGGCAGCACGGCCCGCGAGAGCAGGAACCAGCCGACGATCCCGAGCACGGTGGCCGGTAGACGCAGCCAGAACGGCGCCGCGTCGACCCGGGCGATGAGCGCGAGGACGTCGTAGAACCAGCCGAACGGCGTCTCGGGGGAGTTCAGCCAGCGGAAGACGGTGCCGACCTGCCCGTTCTGGGCGCGGGAGCGGACGATGCCCGCGATGTAGCCGTCGTCGACAGTGAGCGGGCCGATCACCTGCCACAGCAGCAGCCCGGCCACCACACCGACGTCGACGATCCGGCGCGCGTGTCGACGGAGTGGGGCGGCCGAGGATGTGGAGTCACTGACGTCAGACGTCAGCAGTGCCGCATCGCTGACATGAGGGGGGCGCCGGCGACGACGGGACAGCACCAGCACCGCACCCAGCGCCACCGCGAACGCCACCACCGCGAGCACGCCCACCGCGATCTTCAGCCCGCTCGCCGAGGTCTGGAACCGCGTGTCGGCCACCGCGGAGAACGACACCCCGGCCGACGACGGCGCCCCGGTGAAGGCCCCGGCGACCGCCGGACGCACGTCCCCGTCGAGCCGCGCGACCTGACGATCCGCGGTCCCGGGCGTCGAGAGGGTCACCGTCGTCGCGTCGATCCCGCTGACCAGGCGCAGCGAGCACGCCCCGCCGGGCAGCGTCACCGGGCCCACCTCGCGGCCCCCGACCGACACCGACACCGCTCCCGCGGGACCCGCCGTCATCGTCAGGCCGTGCAGCGGCTCGGCGAGCGGGTCGGGCTGCGGCGGCGTCGTCGAGAGCAGCACGGTCCCGGGAGCCACCGCGCGCACCGCGTCGCAGCCGACCGACGCCGTCGTCGTCACCGGCTGGTACGGCAACATCGGGATCGCCGCCGGAGCGGGCGACGACGTGCCCGGCGCGGGCCAGGAGTACGTCACGTCGGGTCGCGACACCGGCGCGAACGGGAACGCCAGCGCCGCGAGCACCGAGACGAGACCCGCGACGAGTGCCGTGAGCCTGATCGCCCTGTCCGAGATACTGCTCACCCCAGGTATTCGCGCCCCGAGTAGGACTCCGCCGCGAGGGTCGGGAACCGCGCGAGGCCGCCGCGCTCGACGCGGTTCACGGTCAGGTCATAGCCGTCGACGGGGTGGTCGTAGACGATCCGGTCGACGTTCCCCCACTGCAGGGTCGGCGGCCCGCCGGGGGAGACCCCGGAGAACACGCGCACCGTGGCCCACGTCCGCTCGGACTGGACCATCGTGCCGCCCCACGACTCGTAGGTCGGGTTGGTGAGGATGAAGTCCGGGGTGTTCTCCGCCGCGGACAGCCGCACCTGCGGCGTCGGGCCGATCCCGTTCCGCACCGCGACCTGGTTCACGCACGGCCACAGGACCGCGGAGAGCTGGTCGGCGAAGACCGGCACGTTCGACGACGAGTCGGGCCCGGTGAGCGTCTGGACCGGCTGCATCGCCGTGAGGTGCGGCGGTGCGACGGCGAGGGCGGTGTCCGGGCCGCCGACCCGGTCCTCGGCTCCGATCCGCACGGAGCTGGGCCGGTCGGCGGGCAGGAGCACCGGCACCTCCTGCCACTGTCGCGAGGTCAGGCCGGGGGCCGGGTTCACGGTCGTCGCGACGGTCCGTGTGGGCGCCGCTGCCGGGCCGTACCCGAACTCGAGCACCACGCGCTGCTTGTCCGGGTCGTTGCCCGCGACGGGCACGACGACGTTGGTCGCCGGGGTCGGCTCACCCGCCTCGGCGGGGGGCAGCGGGTACCAGCCGGTGGTGAGCGTGCCGAGGCCGGTGCCGCCCGACGTCCCGGGGTCGGCACTGCCGGAGGTGTCGGGGTCGGTGACCGCGTCGTGCCACATCGTCGGGCCCGTGCCCGACGGGGCCGGTCCGGGCGCCGGGACCGGGTCGGGGTCCGCGGTGCCGTTCCCCGGGGTGGTGAGCGTGAAGTCCCCGGTGCGGGTCTCGGGGGTCAGCGCGGCCCCGAGGTCCCGCGGTGCGGTGGCCATGACGGTGACCGAGTTCGAGAGCTGGCACGGCTTCCCGGCGAGTGCCTGCAGCTGCGCGCCCGCCACGGACCAGCCCGGCGCCTGCACGACCGGCGCGTAGGCCATGACCGCGACCATCCCGGCCGCGAGGATCACGACGGCGGGCACGAGTACCGCGCGGTCGGGGGTCAACCCGAACGTCGTCCGGTGCCTGCGGTGCCGCCACCAGGCGAACAGCCCGGCCAGCACGGCGAGCGCCACCCACCACCAGAACTGGCGCAGGTAGAGCATCCCGATGTGCGGGGCGAGCTTCTCGAGGTCGAGCATCGAGATGTCGGGGTCGAGGTGGTTGCCGAACGGCTGGCCCCGGTCCGAGTAGGGCTTCCAGGTGTTCGGCCCGGCGAACCCGAGCACGGTGGCGCCCGTCAGCAGCGCCACGCTCGCCGCGGTCACGAGCGCGCCCGGCCGCCGGGGGAGCGGGGTCTGCAGCATCGCGAGCGTCAGCAGCACGGTCCCGGGCGCGGCGATCGCGCCGAAGTGGTTCACCCACTTCGTCGGGCCGAGCGCGAGCAGGCCGAGCGCGACGGCCGTCGTCACCGCGATGGACAGCGTGTAGGCCCGGATCGGGCCGCCGATCGGGCCGCGGCGCCCGGACCCGATCGACACCACCACCAGGAGCACCACGCTGAGCAGCACGGGCAGCCGCCTGCCCCAGGTCCCGGTCTCGATCAGCGTCCGGTAGTGCGCCCACTCCTCGTACCAGGGGAAGGTCACGTAGTACCAGGCGTGCACGTCGGTGGCCTCGATGACGTCGCCCAGGGTGGCGTCGCCGAAGCCGATCGGGATCGCGATCGTCCCGGCCGCCACCACGGCGCCGACGACGCCGAGGCGCGTCCGCCAGCTCGCCCCCCGCAGCCAGCGGAAGAGCCACGGGAGCAGCACGACGACGGGTGCGACGGCGACCAGGCCCGACGGTGAGACCGTCACCGCCAGGGCAGCGAGCGCCGTCGCGGGCACGAGGGGACCGATCACCTCGCGGCGGCGGGCCACCTCGCAGAGCAGCAGCACGGCCGCGAAGAGCGGGGTGATGAACACCTCGGGCCGCAGCGCCATCCCGTAGGGCAGGAACCACGCCAGGTGGGCGGCGAGCAGCGTCCACGGCACCCACCTCCGGCGCTCGATGCGGCCCAGCGCGGTGGCGAGCAGTGCCCGCAGCAGGAACCACGTGAGCAGCCCCAGCAGCAGGGGGAGGATCCGCATCCAGAGCAGACCCCAGCCCGTGACGCCGATCAGGTTCCCGAGGTTCCCCCAGATCGCCATGAGGTACTGACTGCCGACGAACGGGTTCTCCGTCGCGTCGAACATGTAGATCTGGTTGCCGATGTAGCCCGTCGGCGACGCGTTGCGGGCCATCAGCAGGTACCACGAGTCGTCGTTCTGCAGCGGTGAGAGGACCACCCACACCGTGCTGACCGCGACGACGGCCCAGTCCGCCGCGCCCAGCCGGGGCCGGCTGAACCCGAGTCGGCCCTGGGCGCCCCACCACCGCCGCCAGGCCAGGACGAGCGTCGCGGCGAGCGCGATCGCGTGCAGGATCAGCAGCGTCAGCTTCAGCCCGCTGGGCACCGACGAGTACCGGTCGTCGGGGTGGATGGTGGCGCCCAGGCCGGGGGTGCCGGGCGCGTCGGTGGCGAGCTCGGCGACCTGTGGGGCCTGACCGGCGCCGGAGAAGAGGACCTCGCCGTCGCGGGTGAGCGTGGTCGTCGTGCCGTCGGCCACCACGCGGTAGGTGCACGGTGTGAGCGGCAGCACCTCGTCGACGAGGGTGGCACCGTCGCTGGTGACCGCGACGCGCCCGCCGGAGTTCGCGACCGTCAGCCCGCGTCCGGGCGTCCCGGCCGAGTCCGGCTCGGTGCGCAGCGCGTCGCCGCCGCCGCGCAGGGCCTGGCAGGGGACGTCCACGCTGATCGACAGCGGGCGGTAGGGGGACAGCGGGACGGCCGTGGTGGCGGCAGGCTCGCCCGCCTTCGGCCAGCTGACGACCGGGTCGGCGGCGGAGACGGGCGCGAACGGGATCGCGACGCCCAGCACCACCGTGACCGCCGCGAGCGCGGCCAGGAACCATCCGGACCGGACCCGCCTGCGGGTCGGTCTGCGCGGCTCGTCCGATTCTCCGGGACCCTCCGCCGCGCGCGCGGGGGTGTCCTCGACGACGGCCATGGTCAGGAACGGTAGCGACGCCGAGGTCTCGGTCCGGTGGGGGGCGGCGTGGCCCGGTGAGGGCGCCGCGCACCGGGCTCGTACCCTCGGCGAGCGTGAGTGTCGAGGAGAGCACGCCGGAGCCCGGCCCCGGCACGGAGACCTCCGCGCCGGTGGACGCGGCCACCGCGGCATCGGCGAGCCCCGCCGGGCCCGCGGCGGCCCCCGCGGCCGCGCCCGAGAAGCTGGGCCTCAAGGCGCAGCTCGTGCGGTTCGTGGCCATCGGCGCGGTCGCCGCCGTCGTGGACCTCGGGGTCTACCAGCTGTTGCTCGCCCTCGGGGTCTGGGCGCCGCTGGCGAAGGGCATCTCGTTCATCCTCGGCACCACGACCGCCTACGTGCTCAACCGCCGCTTCACCTTCGCCTCCTCGAAGGGCGGCAGCGGGAAGTTTCTCGGGTTCGTGCTGCTCTACGGGTCCACGTTCGCGGCGAACGTCGCGGTCGCCTCGCTGGTGCTCTGGCTGATGCACGCGCCGAG
>NZ_DASXJS010000051.1:0-9262 GCF_036497245.1 Actinomycetospora sp.
CGACTCGGGCACCGACTTCTTCGCGGCCAGGTGCACCACGCCGTCGAGCGGTCGCCGCGCGGCGAGCCCGGTCAGCACCGCGGGCAGGTCCGGGTCGAGCAGGCCCGTGAGCACCAGCTCGACGTCGTCCGGCAGGCGCTCGGTCAGCCCGGTCGACAGGTCGTCGAGGACGACGGCGTCGTGGCCGGCCGCCCGGAGGGCGCGCAGGACGTGGGCGCCGATGTAGCCGGCGCCGCCGGTCAGCAGCCAGGTGCTCACCGGACGGACCCTAGCCAGCGACCCCGGGGCTCCGCTGCGGCGCCCGCCGCCGAAGGTCGGGCGCTTGCGCACAGGTATCATCTGGTGCGATGAGCACCCGGTCCACGGCGATCGCGCGTGGCGTCGTCATCCAGGTGCTGGCGAAGTTCTCGGCCCTACCGCTGTCGATGGTGACGATCGCCATCGCCACTCGCTACCTCGGTTCCAACGGCTACGGGGTCATGGCCACCGCGGTCGTGTTCGCCCAGACCTTCGAGGCCTTCACCGAGCTCGGCGTCGGGACGATCGTGGTCCGGCGGGTCACAGGGCACGGGGGCAACCTCGAGCGGCTCGTCGGGATGAACGTCTCGTTCTCGACGCTCTACGCGCTGCCGCTCGCGATCGTGGCCGGGATCGCCGGGTTCGGCGTGTACTGGGGCGACCCGATCCAACAGGGCGCGGTGCTCGTGCTCGCGGTCGGTCTGATCTTCACGACGATCTCGAGCTGTTACGAGCCGGTCTTCGACATCAAGGTCCGCTACTCGTCGGCGGCGTCCGCGGAGTTCTTCTCGCGGGTGCTGACGCTGTCGTCGGCGGCGGCCGTCGCGTACTTCGACCTCGGCCTGCTCCCGATGTGCGCGGTGCAGATCCTCCCGCAGGCGCTGCGCCTGGCGATCCAGTGGTGGGGCGCGCGGCGCCTGACCGAGATCCGCTGGATCGTCGACTGGCGGGCGATGTGGGGACTGCTCAAGGAGGCCTTCCCGCTCACCGTCATCGCGATCATCGCGGTGCTCTACTGGCGCGCGGACGGCCTCATCCTCTCCATCCTCGCCGACCCCGACCAGGTCTCCGGGTACTACACCGCGCTGCAGATCGCGTTCACGCTGACGCTGATCTCGCAGGTGTTCGAACGCTCGGTGCTCTCGACGATCAACGAGACGTTCAACGCGGACCGACCGCGGTTCGCCCGCGCCGTCGACCAGGGCTACCGGTTCCTGCTGCTCGTCGGCGTCCCCATCGCCGTCATCGGCTGGCCGCTCGCGCACCGGATGGCGGACATCGTCGGCGGGCAGAACGGGGTCGGCGCCTTCGCCGGGCCGCCGCTGCAGTTCTTCTTCATCGCGGTCGCGATGACGTTCCTGTCCGCGATCGTCTCGGACGGCCTCATCGCGGCCCACGAGCAGCGGTACCTGACGACGATGTCGACGATCAACCTGGTCGTGAACTGCGTCGGCAACATCATCCTCATCCCGCGCCTCGGCGCGGTGGCCTGCGGCGTCATGCTGCTGGTCACCGAGACCATCGGCGTGACGATGTCGCAGTGGCGCCTGCGCCGCTACGGGGTCCATCCGCTGCCGTTCGGCTACATCCTGCGTCTGGTCCCCCCGGGCCTGCTCGCGCTGGGTGCCATCTGGCTCACCTACGACCTGCCGCTGATCGTGCCCATGGCGGCAGGCGGGATCGCCTACTTCGGGGGCGCCCTGGCCATCGGCGCGATCCCGGTCAGCATGCGCACGGCGCTGCTCGGCGCCCTGCGCCCCCGCAGCCTGGACCGCATGGAGGCCGAGGCGGCCGCCGTCGGGGAGCAGGAGGGGCTCGGCGTGGCGCCCTCGGGGCCGACCGTCGGTCCCTTCGTCGACCCCGACCGCGTGCCGAACGCCCTCGACGCCGAGACGACGGTGCTCGACACCCGGGTCCCGGGCAGCCGGGTCCCCGCCGACGCCCTCGACGCCGAGACGACCCAGATGCGGCCGATGGCCGCCGCGGGCCGCGGCAGGCGGGACGCGAACGGTGCCGACGTCACCGATGTCCCCACGATGGAGCTCGACCTGGCGGCGCTGCAGACGATCCGCATGCGCCAGCAGGGGAAGTACGTGGACCTGCGGGTCATCCGCCGGCGTTGAGGAGACGGAACCGCCCTGAAGGGTATGAAGTCCGTCACTCCGGCCGTCGTGCCACGATGCGGCCTCGCCCGGGGCATCCGCCGGGACCGTGATCGGGGAGGAGTCGCACGACGTGACCGGTCGTGAACTGGCGGTGCTCATCGTGTCCTATCGGCGGGCGGACCTGCTCGACCGCGCGCTGCGCAGCGTCGAGAAGCACCTGCCCGACGCACGCGTGCACGTCTGGGACAACGCCTCGTCCGGATCGGCCGACGTCCGCGAGCTCGCCACCGGATGGCCCGAGGTCACGTGGACCTTCTCGGGCACCAACGTCGGCTACATCGCCGCGATGAACGGCCTCGCCGCCCAGGTCCCGGACGCCGACATGCTCCACCTCAACCCCGACGCCGAGCTGATCGGCCCACTGACGGCCGCTCGCGAGGCGCTCGCCGGACCGCGGGTGGCGGCCGTGTCCCCGACGGTGCTCGACCCGGAGGGCCGCGAGCGGCCGTGGGACGTCGCGCACCGGGAACAGTCCGTCGTCCGCAGCCTGCTCAACGCCGCGGGCTACGCCCAGCGCCTGCGCGACCACCCGCGTCTCGGCGGCTTCTCGGACCTCTACCCCACCGCGCCCCGTGAGGTCGACGGCTACATGGCGGGCTGCTGCCTGCTGGTCTCCCGCGACGCCTGGAACGCGATGGGCCCGTTCGACGAGCGCTTCTTCGTCTACGGCGAGGACGCCACCTGGCAGCCCGCGGCCCGCCGCGCCGGGTGGCGCCTCGTGCTGGTCGACGACGACGGGCCGCAGGTCAGCCACACCGCCGCGGGCACCCAGCTCGACGACCCGCTGGCCACGCTGCGCGGCGCCGACCTGCTCCGCGCCTCGCAGGTGATGTCGCTGGGCAACGCGGGCAACCGCGGCGCAGGCACGATGTTCTCGCTCGGGACGGCGACCCTCGAACGCATCCAGCGCTCGAAGCGGACCGTCCGCCGTCGCCGGCTCACCGCCGTCCGCGACCGCGCCGCAGGGCGCCCGGGCGTGCTGGTGACCACCAACGACCTCGACCTCGGGGGCGCCGAGCGGCAGCGCGTGCTGCTGGCCAACGCGCTCGTCGCCCGCGGCCACCCGGTGACGATGGTGTGCCTCCAGGGGCTGGGTCTCTACACCGCCGAGCTCGACCCCCGGGTGCGCCTGGCGCTGCAGCCGTGGTGGCAGCCGGTGGTGGACGTGGCGGGCGACGAGGCGATCGTCGTGGGCGGGGTGACGAACACCGAGGTCGGGTTCGCGCGGACGTGGCGGGCCCTGGGCCGGGCCGGGCGGGCGCTGCGCACCGGCGAGCAGCGCCGCTGGTGGATGCCGGCCACGCACGACCCCGCCGAGCTCGACCGCGCCACCTACTCCGACGCGCTCGCCTCGAGCCTGCGCAGCGCCGACGGGCTGCTGGTGCTCTCCGCGCAGCACCATACCGACCTGACCCGCCACCAGCGGCTCACCGACCTCGTCATGGCCGCCCCGAACGGCATCCCCGCCGCGGACCCGCGCCCGTTCCGACCGGCGGCCGAGGAGACGATGCCGGTGCGGTTCGCGATGCTCACCCGCCTCGTCGAGTACAAGAACCCGCTGCTGCTCATCGAGGCCCTGGACACGCTGCGCCGCGACGACTGGACCCTCGACATCTTCGGCGACGGCCCCGACCGTGAGCGGCTCGAGGCCGCCACCCCCGACCGTCTGCGCGACCGCGTGCGCTGGCGCGGACAGGTCGCCGGCCCGGACGCCGCGTTCGACGAGTCCGACGTGCTGTGCGTGCCGAGCGGATTCGAGGCGTTCCCGCTCGTCATGGTCGAGGCGATGACGCGCGCCGTGCCCGTGATGGCCTCCGCCAGCGGGACGGTCCCGGAGATGCTCGACGACGGGCGGGCGGGGGTCGTGGTCGCGCCGACCTCCCGCGAGGCCTGGAGCGAGGCGCTGGGCGCGGTGCTCGACGACCGCGCCGGGCTCGGGGCGCTCGGCGAGGCGGGGCGGGTCCGCGCCCTCGCCCACTACACCGACGCCGCCATGGCCGACGCCTACCAGCAGGCGTTCACCCGCCTCGTGGGCCACACCTTCCCCGGCGCCCCGGACGAGCCCGTCCGGGAGATCAGGAGCGTGCGATGAGGGTCCTGTGGCTCTCGCCGTGGCTGCGGACGCTGACCCGCGTGCAGGTCGACGCGCTGCGCGACGCCGGGCACTCGGCGCTCGTCGTCACCACCGACCAGCACTACGAGAAGGTCACCGCGCGGCCGGACGAGCGCGTCCTGGACCCCGCGATCAAGGATCCCCGAACGCTGCCGGCGCTGGCCCGGGTGACGGCCGAGGCGCGACGCTTCGCCCCCGACGTCGTCGTCTCCGAGATGGTGCACGACCCGCGCTGGCTGCCGATGACGCGTCTCGCCCCGCTCGTGCAGGTGGTCCACGACGACCGCCCGCACGACGCCCACGAGGAGCGTCCCTGGCACCAGCGCGGGGTCCTCGACCTCCAGACCCGCACCGCGGCCGGCGTCGTCGCGCCGAGCGCGCACGTCGCGGCGGTCCTCTCGGCGCGCTTCGGGCGCCGGGTCGACGTCGTCCCGCTCACGTCGGACGTTCCCGAGGCGGACCTGCCGCCCGTGCCCGCCCCGGCCGCCGAGCGCCGCGACATGGTGCTGCTCGGGCGGATGTCGCCGTACAAGAACGTCGAGGTGGCCCTGCGGGCGTGGGCCGCACACGTCGCCTCCCCGGCCTACTCGGGGGATCGGCTGCTGCTGCTCGGCAACGGCCCGCTGGAGTCGCTGACGCTCCCCGAGCACGTCGAGTGGCGGCGGGAGCACTTCTCCTACGCCGACGTGCTGCCCCGCCTCGCCCGCGCCAAGGCCTCGCTCGCGCACTACCGCCTGGCGACCCAGAGCGGCGTCCAGGTGCTCTCGATGCAGCTCGGGGTCCCCACGATCGTCTCCGACTCGGGCGGTCTCCCCGAGTTCGCGGCGCCCGACCTGCCTCCGCTGCACGCGGACGACGTCGACGGCCTCGCGGCGCTCTTCGGCCGGCTCGCGGACCCGGGGACGGCTTTCGCACTCGGCTCGGGCGCCCGGGAGCACTACGAGCGCTGCTTCTCCGCCGACCGCGCCGCCGCGGCGTGGACCGAGGTGTTCGCGCGGGTGACGGGGCGTCCGGCGCTCACCGGCGTCTGAGGTCCGGCCTCGCCGCCCGGCGAGCTCCCGGGGCACGTCGAGGGGCACACCACGCAGGCCATCCCGCCCGCCGACGTGCCTGACGTACCCCTGATCACACGGGAAGGAAGCGCCGGACACACGTCCGCCCGGTCACCGGGGTTCCGAGGCGGAGTCCGGTGACCGGGCGGGCGTTCGATCAGCTGTCGCGCGAGCCGCGGTCGGTGTCGGTCGCGGCCGACGACCCCACGCGGTTCGGTGCCCCGTTCGTCCGCGGACGCGGCGTCGGGCTCGGACCGCTCTTGCGCCGCATGTCGACCGCGACGGTGTCGGCGTCGAGGCCGGCCTGGCGCGCCGGGGGCGTCGGGTTCGGGCTCTTGGCCTCGCCGCCCTTCGGAGCGGGCGCTCCCGCCGCGGTCCCCTTCGGCTTGACCGACACCGGCTTACCGGGCGCGGGCCACTTCGGGGTCGGCGGGCCGGCGCCTGCCGTGCCGACGGTGGTCGTCGGGGCGTCGGCCGGGTTCGGCGACGGCGAGGCTCCGCGACCGTTCTGCGCCTGGCCGTTCTGGGCCTGGCCGTTCTGGCCCTGCCCGTTCTGCGAGGCCGCCGGTGCGGGAGTCCCGTTCTGGCCGGGCTTCGACGGCCCACCCGCAGGCGAACCGTTGGTCCCGCCGGGCGCGGCACCCGCACTCCGGGAGGCCGCAGCTCCGGCGGCTCCGGCAGCACCGGCCGCCGCAGCGGCACCTGCCGCGCCCGCCGCCTTCACACCGGGCGAGGGCTGGGCCTTCGGGGCGGCGGCTCCGGGCGAGGGCTGGGCGCCCTTCGCGGGCGTGCCCGGCTTCGCGCCTCCGGCCGCGGGCCCACCGGCTCCGGGGCCAGGCGAGGGACGTCCGTTCTGGCCCGTGGGCGAGGGGGCGGGCTTCGCGGGACCGGCACCTGCCGGCTTCGGGGCGGCCGAGCCGGAGCCGCCCGACGGGGAGGACCCACCCGACTGCGGACCGGAGGCGGGTGCACTCCCGGACCCCGGCTGCTGGGTCGGTCCGGACGGCTTCTGCGCGCCCGGCCCGCTCTGGTTCTGCTGCTGCGACGCCTTCGACGACGGGGCGGCGTTGGCCTTTGCGGCCGCGCCGCCGGCGGCGGCACCCGCCGCGGCTCCGGCCACGGCCGCACCGGCCGCGCTCTCGTTGGCGCCTGCCGACGCGGGCTGCTTCTGCGCGGGCGAGGGCTTCTGCGCGGGCGAGGGCTTGGCCGGACCGCCTGCGGGCTTCTGGCCCGGAGCGGACGTCCCCGCGCCTGTCCCGGCGGAGGCGGCCGCTCCGGCGGAGCCCTCGCCGTCGCGGGAGACCCGCTGCGTGGCCTCCGCCGAGCCGGGGCTGCCCGCCTTGAGTAGCCCGGCGGGGACCGGCGTCGTCGGCGTGGGGTCGACCGCCGGGCCCGCGAACTGCGGGCCGGACGGGCGGGGCGGCGGGGGCAGCGGGCGACCCGGCGGCGGGTAGTACCCCGGCGGCGGCGCCATGATCGGGTTCGCGCCCGTCGGCGGCGGGCCGACCGGACGCGGCGCACCCGCCGGGTCGGTGCCGATCCAGCTCACGACCCGGCCGCCGAGACGGCGCAGGGTGCGCGAGAAGAAGAGGGACACGACGATGAGCACGAGGAGGAAGCCGGCGAGCGCACCGGCGAGCACGAACACCACCGCGGGCGGCAAGGGTCGCTGCGCGGGGGTCGACGGGTCGGAGATGACCTGCGTCGTGACCCGCGGCGGCTGCCCGATCGGGGTCTCCAGGGCACCGATGGCCTGGGTGAACGCCTGGGTGACCGCGCGGCCGGCACGGACCGAGTCCTCCGGGCTCGCGCCGCGCACGTTCATCGTGAGCACCGTGGTGTCGCCGTCGATGCTGGCCGTGACCCGGGTGGCGAGGTCGGCGCTGTCGATGCCGAGCTCGCGGCTCGCGGGGACGACCACCTGGTCGCTCGACGCGAACTGTGCGTACGTCGACATCCGCTGGTTGATGTACTGGTTCGAGTTGTAGGCGCTGTCCGAGGAGTCGGACGAGCCGCCTCCCGAGATCAGGACCTGCGAGGTCGAGGTGTAATCGGCCCCGGCGAGGCGGAGATCGACCACGAGCCCGACGACGGCACCGAGCACGGCACCGAGCACGAGCACCCACCACGCCTTGCGCAGTGCGGACGACACGGTCATCGGTGAGCTCACTCCTCCATGGTGCCCGCGCGGGCCGCGGGCCGTCTCGGGGGGCTCGGGACGGGGCCCGACCCTGGTCGCCGGTCCGGCCGTGGACCGCCCGCCCCGACCCCGGGGCGCCGGGGTCCGGGCGGCATGGGCAGGGGCCACGGCGTCCAGGTCGCGAAGGCCGTCGCCGCTGCCATCAGCGTGACGGTGGTGATGATCGCCGGGCGGTCCACGAGCGTCGTCTGCAGGCTGGACTGGGCCGCGAGGCACGCCAGCCCCATGCCGACGACGACGACCATCGGGGCGCCCGGTGTCCGTCGTCGCCACGTGGTCACGACGAGGGACAGGATCCGCACCCCGGCGAACGCGTACGCGAGCAGACCGAACACACCCATGTAGAGCCAGATGCGCAGGTACTGGTTGTGGATGTACGGCCGGGGATCGACGACGGTCCGGCTGTGCTCGTCGTCGTAGGTGATCAGCTCACCGCCGTAGTACTGACCGACGCCCACCCCGAGCCACGGCTGTTTCTCGAGGGTGGCGTACGCCGCCGCGTTCTCCCGGAGACGGTCCGGGAGGCTGTCCTCGCCGTAGGCCTGGCCGGTGACGACGCTGGATGCCCGCAGCGCGATCTGCTTCGCCTGGCCGCCCGCGAGGCCGGTGAGGGCGAGGCTGAAGCCGATGGCGCCGACCACGATCAGGACCGCGGCCCGTCGGACGAGGCCCTTCGGACCGTGGGTGACGGCGGCCACCGCGACGATGAGCAGGACCAGCGGCGCCCACGTCGAGCGGTTGAAGCTGCCCGCCTCGTGCAGGACGCCGATCAGCACCAGGCCGATCCAGAGCCAGCGCGGCTTGCGCGGCATCAGCGCGGACAGCAGCAGGACGAGCAGCGGGGCCCAGAGGTTCAGCGTCGGGCCGGACAGGCGCGCGACGTCGGAGGTCGACGACCCGGTGATCACCGAGCTGCGCTCGTCGACGAGGAGCCTGCTCCAGCCCATCACCGAGGCGGCCAGCACGACCGCGCTGCAGACACCGGCGATGTAGAGCAGCACCGAGATCAGCTGGTGCGGGCGCCGGGCGAACGCGAAGTAGACCGGCACGAACGCGGCCACCTCGAGCAGCGCCCGGTAATTGTCGATCATCAGGCTGAACTCGCCGCCGAGGGCGAGGGCCGAGATCGCGCCGACGGTCGCCGCCAGGAGGATCGCGGAGATCGGGCCGGCGAACGCCGAGCGTGGCGCCAGCGACGCGTTGCGCCCGCGCAGCGTCATGATCAGGGCGACGACGAGCGCGACCTCGAGCACGGTCGGGGTGACCGGGCCGAGCTTGACGACGTCGACCTTCTCGGGGAACACACCGACGCCGGTGAACAGCAGCGCGGCCGCCGACCAGCGCGAGTCCGCGGTGCGCCAGGACCAGATCCCGGCGGCGAGGATCGGCAGCAACGGGAAGATCATCGAGCCGGTGGCGCCGTAGCCCGCGATCGCCACCGCGGCGAGGGCGACGGTGATCTTCCCCTGGGGTCGGCGCAGTCCCTGGAGGAGCCCACGGAGCTCGTCGCCCATGACCGTGGCGTTCAGCTCGACCATCCGGCGACGGGAGCGCACCATGTGCGGGGCGAGGTCGCGCGACCAGCGCCCCGGCCGCAGCAGCGAGCAGGCCAGCAGGGACACGATGAAGCCGCCGACCGCGCCGAGCACGCCCCACCAGCGGGCCTCCTGCACGCCGTGGTCGACGACCGGCCCACCAGGGCTGACGATCGTCC